>CAXTBZ010000049.1:12589-18817 GCA_964242855.1 uncultured Sphingomonadaceae bacterium | reverse complement strand
GGGCACCATCGCGCAGATCCTCGTGCCCGAGGGCACCGATGGCGTGAAGGTCGGCGCGCCGATCGCGATGCTCACCGCCGACGGCTATGAGGAGTCCGCTGCTCCCACCGCGAGCCGCTCCGGCGAGGGCGCCGACGCCGCGCCGAAGGAGGAGCCCACCGACGAAGGCGAGCCGCCGATCCCGGAAAGCGCTACGCCGCACAAGATGGAGACCGCGGCGCGCGAGCTGGTGGCCGATGTCGCCAGGGCCGAGAAGTCCGGCATCGACGCGCGCGATCCGGAGGTGCCGAACGGCACCGAGATGGTCAAGACCACCGTCCGAGAAGCGCTGCGCGATGCAATGGCCGATATCAGGGCGCCTACAAGGTCACGCAGGGCCTGCTCGACGAGTTCGGCGAGCGGCGCGTCATCGATACGCCGATCACAGAATATGGTTTCGCCGGCGTCGGCACCGGTGCGGCGATGGCGGGGCTGCGGCCGATTGTGGAGTTCATGACCTTCAACTTCGCGATGCAGGCGATTGACCACATCGTCAATTCGGCGGCCAAGACAAACTACATGTCCGGCGGGCAGATGCGCTGCCCGGTGGTGTTCCGCGGGCCAAACGGTGCGGCGGCGCGGGTCGGCGCGCAGCATTCGCAGAACTATGCGCCCTGGTATGCCTCGGTGCCGGGGCTGATCGTGATCGCACCGTACAGCGCGGCCGACGCCAAGGGCCTGCTCAAGGCGGCGATCCGCTGCGAGGATCCGGTCGTGTTCCTGGAGAACGAGCTGCTCTACGGGCAGTCCTTCGAGGTGCCGAAGATCGACGACTTCGTGCTGCCGATCGGCAAGGCGCGGATCGCGAAGGCTGGCGCCGACGTGACGCTGGTCAGCTACTCGATCGGCGTTGGGGTGGCGCTGGAGGCGGCGCTGCGGCTGGCGGACGACGGCATCGACGCCGAGGTAGTCGATCTGCGCACGCTACGTCCGCTGGATTCCGATACAGTGCTGCAGTCGCTCGCCCGCACCAACCGCATGGTGGTGGTGGAGGAGGGCTGGCCGACCTGCTCGATCGCATCCGAGATCGCAGCGGTGGTGATGGAGCACGGCTTCGACGATCTCGATGCGCCGGTGCTGCGCGTCACCAATGTCGACGTACCCATGCCTTATGCCGCGAACTTGGAGAAGCTCGCACTGATCAAGGTCGACGATGTGGTGAAGGCAGCAAGGAAGGTCTGCTACAAGGCTTGAGGCGGCTTATCCGCAGGTCGATGCGGTCGACCCTGCCACCGGATTGATCCCCGCGCCCGAGGTGTCCCGATTGTCGCGCACGATGAGCGCCGCGATCTCGCTGAAGTTTTGGGCCGGCGCCCAGAGGCCCGAGACGATCGGCTGATACTGGTAGCCGATTTCGACGAACATCACCGGCGCCGTCGCGGACGCGGTGATCGGCGCGCTTGGCGGCCCCATCCCGGTCAGGGTGGTATTGCCCTTGCCGGTGCCCTGCACGCCGTAAGTCGACGGGTAGGCGTAGGTCCCGAAGCAGCGCTGCCAATGGATGTACTGGCCGTGCGGCGCGTCCGGATCATATTCCAGGCTGGAGAGGATGATCCGCCCATGGTGCTGGATGTCGATCCTGCCGGACTGGAGTTCGGCGCCGGTGAACAGATCGTTGACCTCGCCTTCGTCGATCTGGGTCTGCACGGTGTTCTGGATGCCGATGCGCGATGCATTGTCCGCGACCTGAAGCGCAAGCTGGCTGACCTGCTGGCGTACGAGCGCATAGTTGGTCAGCTCGAACAGCCAGAGGGTAAGCATCGCGAGGATGGGCAGGCAAAAGGCGAACTCAAGCAACGCCAACGCGCTCTCGTCGCGCGACAGGCGGCGGATCAAGCCGATCATACGAGCGGCAGGCGTCATGGGCAGGTTCCCGTCGCCGGTTGCGATTGGGTGTTGCTCGGCTGGTTGCGCAGCAGCGTGCTGGCCTTCAGCGTGACCGTCGGGCTGCCGGTGAACATCTGCCAGAGGCCAAGCCGCCGATAGGTGACCGTCGCCGTCAGCAGCACGACATCCTTCGCGCCGCCGCGACCGGTGACCGATCCATCGGCGTCCCAATGGCCATTGCTGTTGCTGTCGACATAGGTCTCGCCGTGATCGCAGAAACCGTCATGGTCCGTATCGCCGAACTCCTCAGGCAGACTGGCTGCGTTGGCATAGTCGTGATAGGACAGGATGGTGTAGTTCACCGCGGCGCTGGCCATGACCTGGTGGACGGCATCGGTGACGTTCCCCTCGATCGTGGCGACCGTGGCCGGCGAGTTCGCGCCTTCCAGCGTCATGTCGCGGCCGGCCTTCTGGACCTGGCCGGTGAGGATCGAGTCGACGTACATCGTATGACCGACCTCCAGCCCACCCAGGATCAGCAGCATCAGCACCGGAGCGACCATTGCGAACTCGATAAGCGCGGTTCCGCGCTTATCGCTCAGCAGCTGCAATAGCTTGCGCATCACTGGGTGAGCCTCAGCTGCGCGATGCGCGACGCGATGTCGGCAAAGGCGTTGTTGAGATCGGTGGAGTTGTTCGCCTGGTAGGCACGGCCGCTGGTCGCGCAATTGCTGAGCAGGCTGGTCAGGCTGGTGCCGAAGGCGATGACCCACACGGTCATGCCCTTGCTCTTGGCGGCGCTGCAATATTGCGACAGCCGGTTCTCGACGATGGTGTCCTGCTCGCTGTCGGTCGGCAGGTGGCCGCTCGGGTTCGCCGTGCGCCGCCGATCGAGCGCGGAGAGGCCGTAGGCTTCGTAATCCTGGATATGGCTCTCGGTGGTGCCGTCGGTCATGAAGATGATGTTGCGCGCAATGTCGAAGCCGTTGGGCGCGGTCGCATTTTCGGTTGCGAACAGCCCTTGCGCCGAAGCCAGGCGAACTCCCCAGAGGAAGCCGATGTCATGATAGGTGTCGCCGCCGGTCCGCAGCCCGTTCATGTAGCTCTGCAACACGGCGGTGGTGAGGCCCTGCTCCTTGGACATCAGCTTGCGCGCCGCGCTCGGGCAGACCGCGCGATCGTTGGGGTAGCTCGACATGTTCACGTACGTCGTTGACGTCGTTGTCGGAGCATAGCTCCACGCCCAGCCGGCGGCGCTCGCCCCGGTGTAACCGCCGGTCACGTTGCGCGCAAAGACCAGCCTTGGCAGCATGGGCTTCCACTGGGTTTCCGGCTTCGACGTATCCGGGATCAGATCGATGTTCTCGTCGTAAGGCTCTCCCGCAACACCGGTTTCCCCCGGCCGCAGGGTCTTGCGCTCCTCGATACAGGCGCTCGACCCGCTCCAGCTGATGGCTTGAGCGGCGGGTAGCAAGCTCGGGTTGGATGCCGGGTTGTTGATATAGGCGTTGAAGGTGCCGCCCGCCATCAGTCCGGTACCAAGCGAACCCTTTAGCGCGCTCACGTCGTACGTGACCTGCTGGTAGGTCCAGTTGTTGGTATAGCTCGTCGTGTTAGTGTTCTGATTGGCATTAGGATTTTTGTCTACGGTGGTGGTGCGTGTTTGGGTCTGATTCGGGTATCTAGTTTCTGTGATTTTGCAGGTGCCGTCAGCCTGCGCTGCTGCAGTGTATTTAGATCCTTGCTGCGTGAAAGTATCGGTCCGAGAATGTGGCAGCGTGGTAGCGTCTGGAGTCCAAGCAGATGAGGTAGTCTTCGACGTGTACGTGTCTGCCGGTGCGACGCAGTTTTCGGGATCGCCTGTTGTGATGATCTGGCTGCTGACCGTCACCGGACTGTACGGCGTGGATGTCGTTATCGTCGGACTGGTCGTTCCCGTCGTAGTGGTTGATGTTTGCCCCGCCCAGACGCGCGACTGATACGTCGCGGCGTCGGCGACCCAGTTGCGGTTGAGCAGCATGCCGACGTTGACCGTATCGGAGTAGGGAACGAAGCCGTAACGCACCTGCGTGCCGGCGATCTTGGCCGCCTCCAGCGTGGCGTAGAAGCTCATCACCGCGCTGCGCAGCGCCGTGATCTTGTTGGTGCTGTCGCCAGGATTGGTGTCGGTCATCGAGCCCGTCGTATCGAGCACGAACATAACGTCGGTATTGGGAAGCTGGAGCTGCGCATTGCACGTCGCCTGGAGCGATGCCTGCTTGAAGCCGAACACCTGCATTACCGCCATCGGCACGGTGACGTTGGCGATGCCGTGGACGACAACTTGGCTGTCGACCGACCAGGTAGCCGCCGGGTCACCGCTCCCGTAACGGTGCGGCGTGAAGTTCGCATTGAAGAAATTGTTCGCAATGGACTTGTTGGAGGTAGGGGCGTTGGTGTCATCGTGGTTGGTGCCGTTCATGCTCCGGCGGTAGGCCAGCACGCCCGCGTCGCACGCATGCTGAAGGCGGACCTTGATCAGGAAGACGCGGCTGACGTCGAACGCGGCGCCGGCCATGCCGAGCAGCGGAAGCACCGCGGCGGCGGTGAGCATCATGACGTTTCCACGGACATCGCTCCGCAAGCGGCCCAATATCCCCGATGGCTTTGTGGATCGCGCCATGTTCCTCAAGTCTCCGTCATCCGTCAGGCCATGGATGCATCAGCGTCGCCCTATGCGCTGGCATGCCTGAAGCTGCTGTATAGGAACGGAGTTAACGGCTCGTTTGTGGGAAGATCGCGCAATGGCGGACGATGAGAGCGCGGTTCCGGAGGTCGGCCCGCATCATCCGGAGCGGCGGATCGCGGTCGCCTATGCTCCGCCTGCCGCCCGTGCCGGGCTCGCCACCTTGTTCGCGATCGACGAGCGGCTGGGCGGTATGACCGTCAAGGCGCGCGAGCCGGCGATCGGCCTGATGCGGCTGACCTGGTGGCGTGACGCCTTGGCCGCGCTGGATGATGCGTCGCCGCCGGGCGAGCCGCTGCTCGAGGCAGCCGCCGGTCTGGTGGCGGATGGCGTGACCGGAGCCGAACTCTCGCGTCTCGCCGAGGGCTGGGAGGTGGTGCTCGACGATCCCGAGATGCGCCCGGAGAGCATCGCGCGCCACGCGACGATGCGCGGCGCGACCCTGTTCCGCCTTGCTGGTCGGCTCCTCAAGGCAGACGATGCGCGGCTCGCGGCGGCGGGTGAGGGCTGGGCCTTGGCGGATCTGGCACGGCTGATGCCGGAAAATTCCGCGTTGCTGCTGGAGCACGCGGCTGGTCCGTTGGACCAAGCGCTGGCGGCGCGGTGGCCGAGGGCGCTGCGCTCGCTCGGCATGCTCGCGGTGCTGGCCCGCGACGATGTGCGGAGCGGGCCTGCAGGGCTGGAGCCTCCCGCGATGCGAAGGCGATTGTTGCGTATGGTTGCGCATCGCTGGACTGGCCGCTGATCGCGCGGCAGGTTACGCTGCCGGTGCGACGGGGAGCGGACGATGTGGCGATATCTGGCAGGCGCGGCCTCCATGCTGTTGATGATGACTGCGGGGCTGCTCGTCTGGTCGGGGATGGCGAGCAGGGACAATCGCATTCCGCCGCCGCCCTTGCCCGCGCTCGCAGCTCCGGTCGGTACGGCCGAGCAGACACCCGCGCCACCCGCAGCTACCGACGAAACCCGTGAGCAGAAGCGCTTCAGCCGCGCCGATCACGACAAGAACGGCAAGATCGATCGCGACGAGTATCTGCTCGCCCGCCACAAGAACTTCGCCAAGCTCGACACCGACAATGACGGCAAGCTGTCCTTCGACGAATATGCCGCCAAGGCGGAGTCCAAGTTCGCGACCGCCGACGCCGACAAGTCGGGCGCGCTCGACCCCAAGGAGTTCGACACCACTAAGGTCGTCCGCAAGATCAAGCCGCGCTGTCCGCCTGCGCAACAGGCAGCGCCTCCCGCTACGGACGCTGACGACGATAATGGCTAGGCGGGAACGGCCTCGGTCGTCTCCATCCACTGCGCAAGATCGGCCCGCGCGCGATCGGTATAAGCGAGCTTGCGATCGGCCTTGCGCGGCAGGGTCTCGAACGGTGGGAACAGCCCGAAATTGACGTTCATCGGCTGATAGGTCTCCGCCTCCGCCGCGTCGGTGATGTGGCCGAGCAGCGCGCCGAGCGCCGTCGTGAGCGGCGGCGAGGCAAGCGCATGCCCGGCGAGTTCGGCAGCGGCGAAGCGCCCCGCAAGCAACCCGATCGCGGCGCTCTCGACATAGCCCTCGCAGCCGGTGATCTGGCCGGCGAAGCGTATGTTCGGTCGGCTCTTCAGCCGTAGCATCTGGTCGAGCAGGACCG
>CAXTBZ010000049.1:0-12579 GCA_964242855.1 uncultured Sphingomonadaceae bacterium | reverse complement strand
GTGTTGCGGTGCAGCCCGCCCAGCCGCGCGAACTCGGCGTTCTGCAGGCCGGGGATCGTGCGGAACACGCGCTGCTGATCGGCGTGCTTTAGCTTGGTCTGGAACCCGACAATATTCCAGAGCGTCGCCTGCTTGTTGTCCTGCCGAAGCTGGACCACCGCGCAGGGCCAGCGCCCGGTGCGCGGATCGTCGAGCCCGACCGGCTTCATCGGGCCGTGGCGCAGCGTCTCCTTGCCGCGCGACGCCATCACCTCGATCGGCATGCAGCCGTCGAAATAGGGTGTGTCCTTCTCCCACTGCTTGAACTCGGTCTTTTCGCCATCGAGCAGCGCCTGGATGAAGGCGTCATACTCCTCGCGGTTCATCGGGCAGTTGATGTAGTCATGCCCATCGCCCTTGTTCCAGCGCGACTGGAACCAGCAGATGTCCATGTCGATGCTGTCGCGGTGGACGATCGGCGCGATCGCATCGAAGAAGGCGAGGGCGTCGTGGCCGGTCTCGTCCGCAATCGCGCCGGCAAGCCCGGCGGCGGTGAGCGGACCTGTGGCGATGATCGCTGGACCCTCGGGAAGCGCATCGATCCGCTCGCGGACCAGCTCGATGTTCGGGTGCGCGACGATCGCGGCGGTGACGCCCGCGGCGAAACCGTCCCGGTCCATCGCCAGCGCCGATCCGGCGGGGACGCGATGAGCGTCACCCTCGCGCAGGATCAGCGATCCCAACGCGCGCATCTCGGCGTGCAGCAGCCCGACCGCGTTCTTCTGCGCATCGTCGGAGCGGAAGCTGTTGGAGCAGACTAGTTCGGCCAGTTCGTCGCTGTGGTGCGCCGGCGTGCCCTCAACGCCCCGCATCTCGGACAGGCGGACCTTGCAGCCCGCCTCGGCCAGCTGCCACGCGGCTTCGGATCCGGCGAGGCCGCCGCCGATGATGTGGATGTCGTGCATGGCTGCTGCCTTAGCGCCAAGGAACCGGTGCGGCGACCGCTTTGTTGATCGGCGCAGCAGACGAGCGAGGGAGATTACGACATGGCGAGTTCCGCTGACCCGCTGCAGCCACACCCGGTCAATCGCTGGTCGTGGACGATGGCGTGCGGGGTGCTGTTCGTGCTTGCCGGCATCCTGTGCTTGGCCGCGCCGGGCTTCACCACCGCGGCGATCGCGGTGCTGATCGGCTGGGTGCTGCTGTTCAGCGGCATCGCCAGCGTGGCGATCGGCCTGCGCAGCCATGGCATGCACCGGCGCTGGAACGAGGTGCTCTACGGCGCGGGATCGATCATCGTCGGGTTGCTGGTGATCCTCGATCCAGTGGCGGGCGCCGCCTCGCTGGCGCTGATCATCGCGATCTGGCTCGCTTATCGCGGCGCCGTGAGCTTCGGCGCGGCGCGAGTTGCTGGTCCTGGGCGGACGCGTGGTTCTCTGTTGCTCGTCGGCGTGGTGGATTGGGTGCTGGCGCTGCTCCTCGTGCTGAGTTGGCCGTTCCCCGCGATACAGATGCTTGGCGTCGTCGTTGGTTTAAGCCTGCTGCTCGGCGGCGCGGTGACGATGCTCGCGGCCTGGCAGTTGCGCGAGACCGGGATCGCGTAAGCCGCCGCCTGGGAGCCGTCATGTATCACCGGTCTCGATCTCGCCGCGCACCTGGCCGTGGGCGACGATCGCGAACAGCCCGGTGCCGCCGATGATGTTGCCCGCCAGCGCGGGCAAAATGAAGCCCCCGACCGCCGAGCCGAGCGTCGCCTTGCCTAAAAGCATGAGCAGCCACGCCTCGCCCGATCCTGCCACGACGTGGCTGAGCCCGCCTAGCGCGATCACGTAGGTGATGAGCGTCACGATCCAGAACTCGCTGCCCCGCGCGTTCGGCAGGATCCAGGCAATTGAGGCGATCAGGAAGCCCGCGGGCATGCCGAGCAGCAGCACGGTCGTGGCGCTATGCTCAAGCAAGGGCGTGGACACGGTGATCGCCGCCGCCAGTTGCTCGGGGCGCACGATGATCCCGTCGGCGATCAGCCAGGCGACGACGAAGGTGCCGGCCATGTTGGCGAGGAACACCGCCGCCCAGAGGCGGAGCAACCTGCCGAAGTTGCGCCATGTCGGATGCGTCGCGATCGGCAGCACCGCCGTCACCGTGCTTTCGGTGAACAATTGCAGCTTGCCGAGGATGACGATCACGAAGCCCACCACATAGCCGAGCGAGACGATCAGCTCCGTCCAAGGCGCGTCGGGCAACCGCGTGCGCAAATAGGCTTCGGCGAGCAGCGACGCGCAGATCGCGATGCCAGCCGCGAAGCCGGAGAACAGCAGAGACAGGATCGGCCGATCGAGCTCCTCGTCACCTTGCAGCCGGACCACCTCGTGGAGGATCTTGGCGGACCCGCCTTGCCGTTCTTCGACCGCGCGCCTTTCGCCCTCCGAGAAGCCGCCGGACGGGGCGCCTTCCTCATCGACCTTCTCATTCTCTTCGTCGGACATGCGTGCTCCCTGCGTTTAGGGTTTAACGATGTTCGACGAGATTTGCTCAATACTTCGATGACTTAGCGCAGATTATCTGCCGGTTGCTCGAACAGCTAGACTGCCCGGCGCAAGGCAAAAACGATCAGCCCGAACGCGAATACGAGCCCGAGCAAGCCAAGCAACTTCAGCCAAACCATCAGCGCTTCGCGGCGAACGGAGCCGGGCTTGTCCGCCATCTAGCGGTCAGCGATCGAGGCGGTCATTCCGCCTCGCTGCCGTCGGCCAGATCCTCGTCGGTATCGCCCTCGATCTGCGGGTCGACTGCAGGCGCGATCGCCTCGTCGCCGAGCACCGCCTCCGCCTCGTCCTCGGTCTCCTCGATCCGCGCGGCCGACACGACATGCTCGTTGCGATCGACCCGGAACAATATCACGCCCGAGCTGCCGCGCCCGATTACACGCGTATCGCCGACCGACATGCGGATCAGCTTTGCCTGATCGGTTACGAGCATCAGCTGCTCGCCCGAATGCGCCGGGAAGCTGGCGACGACCAGGCCGTTGCGCGCCAGATTGTCGATGTTGGTGATCCCCTGGCCACCACGCCCGATGCGGCGGTACTCGTAGGCCGACGATCGCTTGCCATAGCCATTGGCGCAGACTGTCATGACGAACTCCTCGGCCGCTGCCATCGCGGCCATCGTCGCTTCGTCGAGGGTGGCCTCGCGGGTGCCTTCCTTCCATGGCGCCGCGCGCAGATAGGCCTCGCGCGTTTCGCTATCCTGGTCCCACTCGGTGCCATGCAGGATCGACAGCGAGATGACCTCGTCGTCGCCGATCAGGCGGGCACCGCGCACACCGGCCGAAGTGCGGCTCTGGAACTCGCGCACGTCGGTGGCGCGGAAGCGGATCGCCTTGCCGTTCCGGGTGGCAAGCAGCACGTCGTCATCCCCGCTGAGCAGGGTCACACCGATTAGCCGATAGCCGGTTGCATCCGCCGTCTCATCATCGCCGTCACTTTCGGAGAAGCGCATCGCGATTTTGCCCGCGGTCGGGATGCGGGTGAACTGGTCCATACTGTTGCGCCGGACCAAGCCCTTGGCGGTGGCGAACAGGATGTGGAGCTTGCTCCACTCCGCCTCGTCCTCGGGCAAGGTCAGCACGGTCGAGATCGTCTCGCCCTCGGCCAGCGGCAGCAGGTTGACCATCGGCCGCCCGCGGGCCTGCGGGGCGCCTTCGGGCAGGCGCCAGACCTTCTTGCGATAGACCTTGCCCGCGGTCGAGAAGAACAGGACGGGCGTATGCGTCGAGGTGACGAACAGCTTGACGACGGCGTCCTCGTCCTTGGTCGCCATGCCGGAGCGGCCCTTGCCGCCGCGCGCCTGGGTGCGGAAGGCATCGAGCGGGGTGCGCTTGATATAGCCGCCGAGCGTGACGGTGACGACCATCTCCTCGCGCTCGATCAGGTCCTCGTCGTCGATGTCGTCGCCGGCGGGCATGATCTGGCTGCGGCGCGGGGTGGCGAACGCGGCCGAGACCGCGTCGAGCTCGGCGACGAGGATCTCGTAGAGCCGGACGCGGTTGCCGAGGATCTCGAGCAGTTCGGCGATCGTCGTGGCGAGCCCGGCGAGTTCGTTGCCGATCTCGTCGCGGCCGAGGCCGGTGAGGCGGTGGAGGCGCAGCTCGAGGATCGCGCGGACCTGGATGTCGGAGAGCTTGTAGCCGTCGCCATCGGGTGCCAGCTCGACGGCTTCGACCAGCCGGATATAGGGCGCGATCTCGGCGATCGGCCATTCGCGCGCGGACAGCGCGGCGCGCGCCTCGGCGGGGTTGGGCGAGCCGCGGATGATGCGGACCACCTCGTCGAGGTTGGTCACCGCGACGACAAGGCCGAGCAAGATGTGCGCGCGTTCGCGGGCCTTGAGCAGCTCGTATTTCGACCGGCGCGTGATGACTTCCTCGCGGAAGGTGACGAACGCCGCGATGATGTCCTTGAGACCCAGGATCTCGGGCCGGCCGCCGCGGATCGCGAGCATGTTGGCCGGGAAGCTGGATTGCGCCGGCGTGTGGCGCCAGAGCTGGTTGAGCACCACGTCGGGCGTCGCGTCGCGCTTGAGCTCCATGACGATGCGTACGCCTTCGCGCGAGCTTTCGTCGCGGATGTCGGCGATGCCCTCGATCCGCTTTTCCTTGGCGGCCTCGGCGATCTTCTCGACCAGCCCGTTCTTGCCGACCTGATAGGGGATTTCGGTGAGCACGATCGAGCGCCGGTCGCCCGCCCGCTCCTCGACGGTGTAGCGCGAGCGCACGATGATCGAGCCGCGCCCAGTATGATAGGCGTTGCGCGCGCCGCCCTGGCCCAGGATCATGCCGCCGCCGGGGAAATCGGGGGCGGGGACATAGGCCATCAGCTCGTCGACGGTGATCGCGCCGTTTTCGATATAGGCTTTGCAGGCGGCGATGACCTCGCCGAGATTGTGCGGCGGAATGTTGGTCGCCATGCCGACCGCGATACCGCCGGCGCCGTTGACGAGCAGATTGGGAAAGCGCGCGGGCAGCACGACGGGCTCGCTTTCCGAGCCGTCGTAATTCGGCTGGAAGTCGACCGTGTCCTTGTCGATGTCCTCGAGCAGCGCATTGGCCGAGCGCGCGAGTCGCGCCTCGGTGTAGCGCATCGCCGCGGGCGGATCGGGATCCATCGAGCCGAAATTGCCCTGGCCGTCGATCAGCGGCAGCCGCATCGACCAGTCCTGCGTCATCCGCGCCAGCGCATCGTAGATCGAGGCGTCACCGTGCGGGTGGTACTTACCCATCACGTCGCCAACGAGACGGGCAGACTTGCGGTATGGCTTGCCGGCGACAAAGCCGCTCTCCTGCGCACCGTAGAGGATGCGACGGTGGACCGGCTTCAGCCCATCGCGCACATCGGGCAGCGCGCGGCTGACGATCACCGACATAGCGTAATCGAGGTAGCTAGTCTTCATCTCGTCGACGATGGAGACGGGCGAAATGTCCGATGGATCGATGGTCGGCGGGGCGCTGGCCAAGTCTGTTTCTTCCGATGCTGTTCTGGTCCGGCGCGCGAGGGCGGCACCGTCTCGCCTTCCTAGCCCAGCGCCCGGAGCAGCGCCACCCCTCGCGCGTACACGCACGCACGCGAGGCTTGGTCTGACCGCATGCAACCAGCAGCGTTCAATGGGTGTTCAGTCGACGGACGTCATTGTTACGGGCGGTCATTGCTTGAACGGGGGCCGGGCAGGGGTTAGCACCCGACGCTTGGGCCCACCCCCCGGCGCCACAGGAGGAGAGATTCATGAAATTTGCATCGACGACGGCGCTCGCGCTGTCCTTCGCGCTCGGCGCGGTTGCGGTAACGGGCGTCACCCCGGCGGCCGCCAAGAAGAAGGACGATGCGGCAGCGGCATCAGCGCCGAAATTCAGCGACGCCTTTCGGCAAGCGGCTCAGCCGGCGCAGACTGCGGTGAACGCCAAGGATTGGGCGACTGCAAAGACGGCGTTACCTGCCGCTCAGGCCGCAGCATCCACGCCGGATGATAAGTACCAGGCGGGGATCATGGCGGTGATCATTGCGCAGAATACCAATGATACGGCATCGCTCGGCCCGGCAATAGACCAGGTATTGGCAAGCGGAAAAGCGCCGGTAGCACAGCAGGTAGAACTGTATCAGGCACAGGGCCAAAGTGCCTTCAACGCTGGCAAGCTTGATGTCGCCGATCGTGCGTTCACGCAGGTCAACACCCTGAAGCCCAATGATCCCGATGCTCTGATCTCGCTCGCCGCGATCAAATCGCGTGAGAACCAGGGGGCGGCCGCGATCCAGTACACCGATCAGGCGATCGCCGCAAAGAAGGCGGCAGGTCAGACTGTGGATGAGGATTGGTACCGCAGGGCGCTTTCGATGGCATACGACGGCAAGCAACCGGCGAGCGTGATCAAGTACGGCCAGCAGTTGGTCGACGCCTATCCGCGCGCCGACATCTGGCGGATCGCGCTGCAGACCTATCGCGACACCAACCAGCTCGATCCGCAAACCGATCTCGACACGCTGCGGCTGATGCGGGCGACCAACGCGCTGGCCGGCGAGCGCGACTATTACGAATATGCCAACACCGCCCTTAATAAGGGCTTTCCGGGCGAGGCCAAGGCGGTGATCGACCAGGGTATGAGCTCCAACATGGTCGACAACAAGGCGCTCGCCACCAGCAAGGCGCTGGCCGAGATCAAGCAGGTCGCAGGCTCGAAGGTCGCTGCCGACAAGGCCGATCTGCCGGTGTCCGAGAAGCGCGCGCGTGCCGGCGCCGACGGCAAGCAGGCGCTGCTGATTGGCGACGCATATATGGGCTACGGCCAGTATCCGCAGGCGATCGACCTCTACAAGGTCGCGCTCCAGAAGGGCGGCGTCGACGCCAATCTCGTCAACCTTCACATGGGCGAGGCGCTGACGCTTGGCGGGCAGAAGCCGGCGGCGGCACAAGCCTTTGCGTCGGTGACGGGTCCGAACCAGACGCTAGCGCAGTTCTGGACGGTCTACGCCAACAAGGGCTCCGCACCCGCCGGGTCAGCGGCACCGGCTGCCGCGCCGGCACGGTGATCCAACGAGCGGCGTCCGCCCGACCGGGCGGGCGCCGATCGCTCTGCTAGATCAGGCGCGGTCTACCGGCACGCCCGGCTGATCCTTCGACGTGCGTATCGTGAGCGACGTCTTGACGCTCGCGACGTGTGGCGCGGTGGTGAGCTTTGATGTCAGGAAGCTCTGAAAGCTTTGAAGGTCGTGCGCCACGATCTTTAGAATGAAGTCGATTTCGCCGTTGAGCATGTGGCATTCCCTCACCTCGGGAAGGCTGGCGACATGCTTTTCGAAGCCTTGTAGGTCGTCCTCAGCCTGGCTGCGCAGGCTGACGAGCGCGAATACCGTGATGCCGTAGCCGAGCGCACCCGGGTTGAGACGGGCGTGATAACCGTTGATCACGCCACCTTCTTCGAGCGAACGCACCCGCCGCAGGCAGGGCGGCGCGGTAAGGCCGGCGCGCCGCGCCAGCTCGACGTTGGTGATCCGCCCATCCTCCTGCAATTCGGACAAGATGGTCCGATCGATCGCGTCGAGGAACAAAGGTGATGCCACGGCAAAGCTTCCTACTACTCATATCCTGCCACCTATAAGATTGTTGCGAGCGGTGGCAATTGTCCCACTATGCGACGGCGGCCGAATTGTCGCTTTGCGCGCCTCCGGGCGAACCGATAATCAACCCTGCCCGGGCAGGAGCATCCTGTCTGCCGGTCGCGTGGAGAAAGCGGTGCGTTTCGACGATATGCTCGCTACCGTCCTCGCCCGGCCGGCCGAACGGCCGATCGATCGCGTTGCGCAGTGGCGTCAGCTTCTCGACCTGCTTGCCCAGCATCGCCCCGGCTCCGATCCCCAACTTGCCCGCGAGGCGCTCGCGCGTTTGCAGGCGCTTCGCCCCGATGTTCCCGTCGCAATCCGCCGCGAGATCGCGTCCGCCTTTGCCGGGCGGCCGATCCCGGCGCCGCTCGTCGTGTTCCTCGCCGCCGACGTGCCGGTCGTGGCGAGCGCGATGCTGTCGCATGTGCGATTGAGCGAAACCGAATGGCTGGCGGTGCTCCCGCGCCTGTCTCCGACCGGACGTGGCGTGCTGCGCCATCGCCGCGACTTGGGTTTCCGTATCGAGCGGGCGCTGCAGGGCTTCGGCGCCAGCGACATGACGCTCGACGGCCCTGCTGCCGTCGCGCCGGTGGAGAGCGTTCCCCCAATTTCCGAGGTCGCTGAAGTGGAAGCTCCGGACACTCTCGTCGACGAGCCGGTAATTGCTCCACAGGTCAACCGGATCGAGGTGCTACCGCCGGTCCAGTCGCTCGAACATGGCGCGGGCGAGGGGCAGATCCGTGCAATCATCAACCGTATCGCCGGCTACCGTACCGGCTTTGGCGGCTCGGCTGGACCGAGCGAGTTGGTCGTCCCGCCGCCGAGCAGCTTCCGCTTCGAGACCGGCGCGGACGGCATCATCCGCTGGGTGGAGGGCGTATCGCGTGGTCCGCTGATCGGCGAGACGATCGCTACGCCGGCGTCCGGCACCTTCGGCGTCGATGGTCAGGCGCCCGGCGCCTTCCGCCGCCGCACGCCCTTCCGTGACGCGCGCCTGATGATCGCGGGGGACTCCGATGCTGCGGGCGAATGGCGGATCGCCGGCGTGCCGGTGTTCGCGGCCGAAAGCGGCCGCTTCCAGGGTTATCGCGGCACTGCGCGGCGCCCGCGCGCGGCGGAACGGGCCGAGGAGACGCTGGAGCCCTATGGTCTCGGGCTCGACCCTGACTCACTGCGCCAGCTCGTCCACGAGTTGCGGACCCCCCTCAACGCGATCGGCGGCTTTGCCGAGATGATCCGCCGCCAGATGCGCGGGCCGGTCTCCACCACCTATCGCGAGCGCGCCCAGATGATCGCCGAGCAGGCGGGGCGCCTGCTTGCGGCGGTAGACGATCTCGATGTTGCTGCCCGGCTCGAGACACGGCGGCTTGATCTTCAGAGCATACACGTCGATCTTGGCGCCATGCTCGCGCAAACCTGCAACGACTATCGGGAGGGGATCGTCCGCAACGGCGCGGCGCTAACGTGCGATGTCGCGCCCAGCCTGCCCGAAGTCGGCGGTGATCCGGCCGTGCTGCGGCGGATGCTGAGCCGGCTGGTATCCGGCGTCGGTGCACTGGCGACGGAAGGCGAAACGGTAGACGTTGCGCTCGCCGCGCACGATCCTGCGCAGCTGCAGCTCGCCGTGTCGCGGCCGCAGCGGCTGGCCGGCCAGGACGAGGCGACGCTGCTCGATCCGGGCTATGGACCGCAGGGCGACTCGCCGGACGGCCCGCTGCTTGGTCTGGGCTTTTCGCTGCACCTCGTTCGGCGCCTCGCGGCTACTGCAGGCGGTACGCTGTCGATCGAGGACGAGCGTTTTGTGGTGCGCCTTCCTGCTGCAGCGTCGGTCAGCCATGCCGGCGCCGGCTGAGGCGTGACAGTGCGCGACGGCGGGGGCCGCATCGATCGCGCCCCAGCCTCACAGGACAGGCTCCGCCTGCCGCGTTCGCTCGGGCGGCGCTTTCTCGTGTTCGTGGATACCGAGGAGGAGTTCGACTGGAGCGCACCCCGGCGGCGCGATGCCACTGCCACTACTGCCGTTGCAGCGCTGCCGGAGGCGCACCGCCGCCTCGCCGGCTTCGGTGTCTGTCCGACATATCTGGTCGACTATCCGGTGGCGTCCGCACCCGCCGCAATCGATGCGCTGCGCCCGCTGCTCGAGGCAGGAGAGTGCGCGATCGGATCGCAGCTGCACCCCTGGGTAAACCCCCCGTTCGACGAAGACCTGACCGTTGCCAATAGCTTCGTCGGCAATCTTCCCGAGGCGCAGGAACGGGCCAAGCTTGCCGTGCTCACCGATCGTATCACCGAAGCGTTCGGGCGGCGGCCGCAGGTGTATCGCGCGGGGCGCTATGGGGTGGGGCCGAACAGCGCGCGTCTGCTCGAAGAAGCGGGCTACCGGCTTGATGTCTCGGTGCGGGCGCTGTTCGACTATTCGGACGAGCACGGGCCGGATTTTTCGCGACGCAGTGCGGCGCCGAGTTGGGCCGGCCCGCAGCGGCTGCTGATGGAGCTGCCGCTGACCGCGGTCTATACCGGCCACGCCCGCCGCATCGGTGCGTCCCTCTACGCGGCGTCCGGCCGCATCGCGCGCGTCCGTGGGCTGCTCGCGCGATCGGGTATGCTCGAACGTATCGCGTTGACGCCAGAGGGTACGCCGCTTGCCAACGCGCTGCGCGCGATCCGCATGCTGCTCGATGATGATGCCCAGCTGATCTCGATCTCGTTCCATTCGCCCTCGGTAGTGCCGGGCCATACGCCCTATGTGCGCGACGCCGCCGATCTCCGCCGCTTCTATGCCTGGTGGGACGGGGTGCTCGACCTGCTGGCGCGCGAAGGTGTCGAGCCGATCGGGGCCGATGCGCTGATCGCCGATGCCTGGCGCGCGCGTGACGTCGGTCTGAAGCTTGCAACCTGATCGCTGCTCGGGCTATCGCAGCGCCGCGCTGGGCCTGTAGCTCAGTTGGTTAGAGCTGGCCGCTCATAACGGCTAGGTCGCGGGTTCAAGTCCTGCCGGGCCCACCAGCGCACCCCTTCGACCAGGCAGCAACAGAAAAGGGCCGGGATCGCTCCCGGCCCTTTTCGTTTCAGCAAAGCGGCAAAACTCAGAGGTTGAGCTCGGCCGGATCGACCTTGATGCCCGCGCCCATCGTCGACGACACGGCGACCTTCTGGACATACTTGCCCTTGGCGCCGGCCGGCTTGGCCTTGACCAGCGCGTCCAGCAGCGCATCGAAATTGGCGCGCAGGTCTTGGGCCGGGAACGAGGCCTTGCCGAGCCCGGCATGGATGATACCAGCCTTTTCGACGCGATACTCGATCTGGCCGCCCTTGGCCGCCTCGACCGCCGCGGCGACGTTCATCGTCACGGTGCCGAGCTTGGGGTTGGGCATCATGCCCTTGGGACCGAGGATCTTGCCGAGACGACCGACGAGACCCATCATGTCGGGTGTCGCGATGCAGCGATCGAAGTCGATCGTGCCGCCCTGAACGATCTCCAGCAGATCTTCCGCACCGACAACGTCGGCACCGGCATTCTTGGCTTCGTCAGCCTTGGCGCCGCGCGCGAACACGCCGACGCGCACCGTCTTGCCGGTGCCCTTGGGCAGCGTCACGACACCACGGACCATCTGGTCGGCGTGGCGCGGATCGACGCCGAGGTTCACCGCGATCTCGATGGTTTCATCGAACTTCGAGGTGGCGTTGGTCTTGGCGAGGCCGATCGCCTCGTCGATGGCGTAGAGCTTCTCGCGGTCTACGGCGGCGGA
This sequence comes from uncultured Sphingomonadaceae bacterium, assembly GCA_964242855.1. Taxonomy (GTDB): domain Bacteria; phylum Pseudomonadota; class Alphaproteobacteria; order Sphingomonadales; family Sphingomonadaceae; genus Solisphingomonas. Next base: position 1,205 of record CAXTBZ010000049.1, on the reverse strand, counting down.
GAGAGTCTTCGCCTTCTTGGTCAGCTTGGTCACGGTCTCAGCCCTCCACCACTTCAAGGCCCATCGCGCGGGCGGAGCCTTCGATCGTCTTGGTCGCCGCGTCGATGTCGGCGGCGTTCAGATCCTTCATCTTCATCTGGGCGATCTCGGCAAGCTGCGAACGCTTGATCTTGGCCGCGACGACCTTGCCCGGCTCCTTGGAGCCTGACTTGATGCCGACAGCCTTCTTGATCAGATACGAAGCGGGCGGCGTCTTGGTGACGAACGAGAAGCTCCGGTCCGCGTACACCGTGATGACGGTCGGCAGCGGCGTACCCTTTTCCTGGTCGCCCGTCTGCGCATTGAACGCCTTGCAGAATTCCATGATGTTGACGCCGCGCTGGCCCAATGCAGGGCCGATCGGCGGCGATGGATTGGCGGCGCCGGCGGCCACCTGCAGCTTGATGTAACCCGTAATCTTCTTCGCCATGATGATCTCCTATGGCTTAGCGGTGCTGACGGCTTTTTGTGGGCCTCCCGCGCTACGAACTCCTCTCCCGCTTGCGGAAGAGGTTGGGTGAGGGCCTTCTTCTGCTACCTTCCGCGATCCGGCAGAAGAAGAAGGCCCTCACCCTCCCACCGCTTGCGCGGCGGGACCCTCCCTCTCCCGCGAACGGGAGAGGGCGAATGCTTACTTAACCCGTTCCACCTGCTCGAACTCGAGCTCGACGGGGGTGGCGCGGCCGAAGATCGACACCGAGACCTTGACGCGGCTGCGATCGAAATCGAGCTCCTCGACCAGGCCGTTGAACGTGGCGAACGGGCCTTCGAGCACCTTCACCTGATCGCCGATGTCGAAATCGACCTTGATCTTCTGTTTGGGTTGCGCGGTCGCAACCTCCTCCTTGGTATTGAGGATGCGGGCGGCTTCGGCTTCGCTGATCGGCTGCGGCTTGTTGTTGGTGCCGAGGAAGCCGGTCACCTTGGGCGTGTTGCGCACCAAGTGATAGACGTCGTCGTTCATGTGCAGCTTGGCGAGCACATAGCCCGGGAAGAACTTGCGGTCGGACGTGATCTTCTTGCCGCGTCGGACCTCAGTCACCTTCTCGGTCGGCACCTCGACGGATTCGACGAGCTGATCGAGGCCCATGCGGGTCGCGTCGGCGAGGATTTGCTCCTTCACCTTGTTCTCGAAGCCCGAATAGGCGTGGATGATGTACCAGCGC
>CAXTBZ010000048.1:1578-19374 GCA_964242855.1 uncultured Sphingomonadaceae bacterium | reverse complement strand
ATCTGGTCGCGGATGACCTTCGAGATTTCTGCGGCGCGGATATCCATGTTCAGCCCTTCATCGCATGTGCGAGACTATTGAGTTTGGTGCGGATCGATCCATCGATCTGCTGCGAACCCATCTTGACGATGAGCCCGCCGAGGATGCTCTTGTCGACCTTCGCTTCGATCGCGACATCGCGGCCGAAGCGCTGGCGCAGCTTGTCCTTCAGCGCGCCGATCTGCTCGGCATCGAGCGGGTGGGCGGAGGTGACGTCGACGGTGGTCTCACCGCGATGCGCGGCGGCCAGGGCCTTGAAGCCGCGGATGATCGCCGGCAGCTGGCTCAGCCGGCCATTGTGGCCAAGCACGCCGAGCAGGTTCGACGTCGTCTTGCCGAGGCCCATTGTCTGCGCCACTGCCAGCACGGCACCCGTCGCGGCGTCACGGCCGATCAGCGGGCTGTTTATCAGCGCGCGAAAGTCGGTGCTGTCCTGGAGCGCCTGCGACAATCCATCAAGATCGCTCGACACCGTATCAAGGCTGCGATCATCTCTCGCCAGCTCGAACAGCGCCAAGGCATAGCGGCCGCTGAGGCTAGCCTGAATACCGCCGGAAATGTCCACGCGCGAACCTCACCCCCGAAAATCTGCTTTGACCCATGGAGATGGGGAGCGCCGGTGGCGTTCCTGCACGGGTCGCGGGCCGGTTAGCAGGGCGGGCAATCCGATGCAACCCGGCGGGAACAGGCTTCAGAGCTGGTTTGAGAGCAAGCCGCGGGATGCATGGAGCATCCGGAAAGCCTAGAGCGGGATCATGACCGAAGGATCATCGATTGACGCTGAAACGGCATGGTCGGCGGTCCTGGCGCGAGATCGATCCGCCGACGGACAGTTCGTGACAGGCGTGCTGACCACCGGCATCTACTGTCGACCCTCATGCGCGGCGCGCCACCCCCGGCGCGAGAACGTCCGCTTCTTCACCGGTGGCGCGGCGGCGCGGGAGGCCGGGCTGCGGCCCTGCCTGCGCTGCAAGCCCGACGATGTTGCACGAGACGCCGAAGGCATCGCCAAGGCGGTGGCATTGATCGAAGGTGCAGACAGTCCGCCGACGTTGGAGGAGATGGCCGCAGCCGCTGGTTATGCTCCACATCATTTCCATCGGCTCTTCCGCAAACGCACCGGCGTAACACCCGCCGCCTACGCCCGCGCCGTGCGCGCACGCCGTATGGAAACGTCGCTGTTGCAGGAGGCGCGCGTGACCGACGCGATCTACGAAGCCGGCTTTTCGGGGCCTGGCCGGTTCTACCAGGAGGCCGACCAGCGGCTCGGCATGGCTCCGTCTGCCTGGCGGCGTGGCGGCGGCGGCGAGGTCATCCGCTGGGCGAGCGCCGCTACGAGCTTGGGTCCGATCGTGGTGGCAGCCACGAGCCGGGGCATCTGCCGGCTGACCTTCGGCGGGCAGGATGCGCTACGGCATGACTTCCCACATGCAGTGCTCGAGCCGGGAGGCGAGGACATGTCAGCCCTCGTTGCAAGCGCAGTGGAGGTTGTGGAGGAGCCAGGTCGCGCGCACGACCTTCCGCTCGATGTTCGTGGCACCGCCTTTCAGGAGGCGATCTGGCGCGAGCTGTCGCGGATCCCGGTCGGCGAGTCGGTTAGCTATGCCGCGCTCGCTGCCCGTGCGGGCAAGCCTGGCGCCAGCCGTGCGGCGGGTACGGCATGCGGCGCCAACCCGGTGCCGATCCTCATCCCGTGCCATCGTGCGCGCCGCAGCGACGGCTCTGCCGGCGGCTACGCGCTCGGGCTGCAGATGAAGGCCGAGATACTTGCCCGCGAGGCGGCAAAGCGACTGCTCTAGTCCTTGGCCCAGCCAGGCGCGGCGGGTTGAAGACCTTCGAGGAAGGCACGCGCCTGGTTCCGGTACGCACTCTGCTGTTCGACCGGCATACGGTCCCAGTTGCGGTAGACCGGGCCCATGCGGTGGTTGCTGCGCAGCTTGCGATCGTGGCGTGCCAGGAAGTCCCAGTAGAGCGCATTGAACGGGCAGGCATCTTCGCCGACCTTCTGCTTCACGTCATACCGGCATTTGCCGCAATAGTCCGACATGCGGTTGATGTAGGCGCCGCTCGACACATAAGGCTTGGAGCCGAGCCGGCCGCCATCGGCGAACTGGCTCATGCCGACGACGTTGGGCAGTTCCACCCATTCGTAGGCGTCGGCATAGACCACCAGGAACCAGTCGGAAATCTCGCGCGGGCTGATCCCGGCCAGGCAGGCGAAATTGCCCAGCACCATCAGCCGCTCGATATGGTGCGCGTAGGCCTCGTCCCGCGTCGACGTGACCGCCTGCTGCAGGCAGAGCATCTTGGTCTCGCCCGTCCAGTAGAAATCGGGCAGCGGACGGGTTGCCTCAAGCGCGTTAGCCTCGCCGAACTGCGGCATTTCGAGCCAGTACATGCCGCGCATATATTCCCGCCAGCCGATGATCTGGCGGATAAAGCCTTCCGCAGCATTGAGCGGCACGGTGCCCGCGCGATAGGCCGCTTCAACCGCGCGGCAGACCTCCAGCGGTTCGAGCAATCCGCAGTTGATCGCCGGCGACAGAAAGGCGTGGAACAGGAAGCGCTCGCCGGTCACCATCGCGTCCTGCCAGGTGCCGAAATCCGGCAGTGCCTGTTCGATGAAGTGGTCGAGCGCCGTCAGAGCGTCGGCGCGGGTGACCGGTAGCCAGAAATCCTCGAGCGAGCCGAAATGGTCGGCGAAACGCTCAGCCACCAGTGCGAGCACGTCGCGCGTGATGGCGTCGGGCGCGAAGCGGCTCGGCGAAGGGTAGGCCATGCCGGTCCTGGGCGGCTTGCGATTGTCCTTGTCGAAGTTCCAGGCTCCGCCCTCGGGATTGTCCCCGTCCATCAGCAACCCGGTCTTCCGGCGCATGCCGCGGTAGAAGGGCTCCATAACGAGTTCGCGCCTGCTCTGCGCCCAGGTCTGAAACTCGAGGATGCCGCAGATGAACCGATCATCCGGCAGAATATGGACCGGTACGCCCAGCTCTTCCTGCCAGGCGGCGATCGCCTGCTGCACCCGCCACTCGCCCGCTTCGACGATACGGACGCTGGTTGCTGCGTGCCGTTCCGCCGCTCGCCCGACTTCGCCGCTGAAGCTGCCCGTGTTGTCGGCATCGTCGAGGAAGACATAGTCCACCAACCAGCCGTCGGCACGTAGCTGCTCGGCAAAGTGGCGCATGGCCGAAAAGATCAGCGCGATTTTCTTCTTGTGGTGTTTGACGTAGGTCGCCTCGTCGCGGACCTCCATCATCAGAATCACGGCATCGTCCTTTGCGACGTCGCGCAGCGATGCGAGACTGGCGCTAAGCTGGTCGCCGAGGATGGGTATGAGGATCATGGCGGGGAGACGCGCTCCCCGCCGGCTTCGTTCCCGTTTGTCGGCTCAGCGGCCGGGACCCTGCGTCTCTCCCTGGGTGGGGCCAGTCGGCAGCGCTGGCGCATTCTGGTGCGCGGCAGCCTTTTCAGCGACGGTAAGCACGCCATCATGATTGACGTCCATCAGATCGAATGCGGCGAGCGGGCGTTTGCTCGCCTCTGCGAAACTGAGCTTGCCATCATGGTTGGCGTCGACGTCATTGAAGGCGCGGTTTGCGGCGTCGAGCATGCGCTGAGCGTCTTCCTTGGTGGGCGGCGCGTCGCGATTGACGACCGCCGCCATGCGCGCCGCGAACTCCGCACGGCTCATGAAGCCGTCATGGTTGGTGTCGGCGAGGTCGAAGGTCTTTCGAACTTGTGCGATCATCTGCGTACGGGTCACGGCACCGTCGGTGCGCGCTGCAGCGGGAACGGTCTTGGATTTAACGGCAGCAGGCTTGCTCGATGCAGCCTTCGCGGGCGCAGGCTTCTTGGCGGGCACCGCGATGGCGGTAGACACGAGCGTGAGCCCGATCAGGGTAGCGATGGTGGTTCCGGCGACGCGCACGGGCAATTCTCCTCGGTGGTTCGTACAGGATGGCGCCCCAACGCTTACAGGAAGCTGTATGGGTCCACGTCAACCGCAACCCGTACGCCGCGCGGCCATTCGAGCGCGCCGAGCCAGGCGCGAATCACGTCCTGCACATCGAGCGCGCGCCTAGCATGCACCAGCAGGCGCTGGCGGTGGCGGCCGCGCAGCATGGCGAGCGGGGCAGGCGCAGGGCCGAAGACCATCATGCCCTCGATCTCGGGCGCCTTGTGCCCGATCAGGCGGGCGGCATCGACGGCCTCGTCGAGCTTTTCCGAGGACACGATGATCGCCGCATAGCGCCCGAACGGAGGTGCACCGGCCTCCCGGCGGCTCTCCGTCTCCGCTTGGTAGAAGCTCTCGGCATCACCGGAGACCAACGCCTGGATCACCGGCGCGGCCGGCTCGCGCGTCTGCAGGAAAACGCGGCCAGGCTTCGCCCCACGTCCTGCTCGGCCAGCGACCTGGGCGATCTGCTGGAAGCTGCGCTCGGCTGCGCGCAGATCGCCGCCCGACAAGCCGAGATCGGCATCGATCACGCCAACAAAGGTCAGGTTCGGAAAGTGATAGCCCTTGGTGACCAACTGGGTGCCGATCACGATATCGATCTCTCCCGCCTCCATGCGGTTCACGAACTCCGCCGCCTTGGCGGGGGACCAGATCGTGTCCGACGTGACGATCGCCACCTTCGCCTCGGGCAGGATCGCCGCAACCTCGTCGGCGATGCGCTCGACCCCGGGGCCGCAGGCGACGAGGCTGTCCTCCTCGTGGCACTCGGGGCACTCGGCTGGTGGCGGCATGACGTGGCCGCAATGATGGCAGGCGAGCCGCGCCATCAGCCGATGCTCGACCATCCAGGCGGTGCAGTTCGGACAGCGGAACCGATGGCCGCAATGGCGACAGAGCGTCAGCGGCGCATAACCGCGGCGGTTGAGGAACAGCAGCGACTGTTCGCCACGCGCGATCGTTTCTTCGATCGCCCGGACAAGTGTCGGCGCCAGCCAGCTTTGCTTGAGTGGTGGCTCCTGCGTCAGATCGATGATCTCGATTTTCGGCAGCTGCGCCACGCCATATCGGCCGGGCAACTTCAGCTCGCGATACTTGCCGATCTCGACCATCTGGCGCGTCTCGATCGCCGGCGTGGCCGATGCGAGCACCACCGGCACCTGCTCGAACGACCCGCGCATCACGGCGACGTCGCGCGCGTGGTACATCACGCCGTCTTCCTGCTTGAAGCTGGTCTCATGCGCCTCGTCGACGACGATCAGACCGAGATCCCGGTAGGGGAGGAACAGCGCCGATCGCGCGCCGCACACCACCTTGGCGTCGCCGCTGGCGATCGCGCGCCAGGCGCGGCGACGCTGCGACTGACGGAGGTCCGAATGCCAGGCGACCGGCAGATGCCCGAACCGTGCCTCGAAGCGTTTCAGGAACGGTTCGGTCAATGCAATCTCGGGAAGCAGGACAAGCGCTTGCCGCCCCTCGCGCAGAGCCGCCGCGATGCCCTCGAAATAGACTTCGGTCTTGCCCGACCCGGTGACGCCATCGAGCAGCATGGGATCGAAGGCACGCGCTTTTACCGCCGCGACGATCGTGTCTGCGACCGCGCCTTGGTCGTCCGACAGCGCGGGCGGCGCAAAGTCGGGGTCGGGCTCGGCGAACGGCGCATCAACCGCAACTTCGACAGCCTCGATCGCGCCTGCCTTTACCAGCCCGCGGATCACTGCGTCGGACAAGTCGGCGATCGCCGCCAGTTCGCGCACCAACCCCTGCCGCTCGCCGATCCGTTCGAGTGCCTGGGCGCGTTGCGGGGTGAGGCGATCCGGAACCTCGCCGGTCGCGCGATATTCGATGGCGGTCCGGCCGCCATCGAGCGCGGTTCCCGAAGACAACGCCATACGCAGCACCGCGGCCGGCGGCGCGAGATAATATGCGGCGGTCCACTCGATCAGGCGGCGCAGCGGCGCGCCGATCGGGGGCAGGTCATAGGCCGAAACCAGGTTACGCAGCCGGTTGTCGCCGACATCGGCGTCGGATGGCATGCCCGCTTCTTCCCAGACGACGCCAGCGAGTTGCCGCGGCCCGAGCGGTGCGAGGACGATCGATCCGGGCTCGACCGCCATCTCGCGCGGCACCCGATAATCGAGCGGCCCGAGCGCGGAATTGAGCAGGAGGACGCGGGCGCGGCTCATGCGCTAGGATGATTAGGATTCGGGAGTAGACGGGGCATGATCGAGACGGAACGGCTCACGATTAGACGGATCGACCTGGACGACGCCGATTTCATGCTGGCCTCGCTCAACGATCCGGGGTTCCTCGCCAACATAGGCGATCGCGGCGTGCGCACAATCGACGAAGCCAAGGCGTACATAAGCGAGCGTGTGCTGGCGTCGTACGAAACGAACGGGTTTGGGATGTTCCGGGTGGCTCTCAAGCGCGACGACGAGGGGGGCGGCACGGTCGGCTTCGTGCGGCGGGAAGGCCTCGAAGGCCCCGATCTCGGCTTCGCCTTCCTCCAGACGCATACGGGCAAAGGCTACGCATTCGAAGCGGCGACTGCACTGCTTACGTGGGGACGGGAGACGCTTGGTCTGTCTTCGATGCTGGCGATCACCGCGCCCGACAACACCGCATCGGCAGCCCTGCTTGCCAAGCTCGGCTTCGAGGAATCCGATCGGATCACCTTGCCGGCGCATGGCGGCGAGAGCCGGTTATTCCGGAAGCGGTGATGCTGGCACTGCTTTTGGCGATGGCGGCGACCGACATCGATCGTGCGATCGAGAACGCGGTTGACCCCTGTCGTGGCGAGCGTCTGAACGATGCCATTGTCGTATGCGGGCGCTCCAAGGAGGAGAATGATCGCCGCTTCAGGCTGCCGCCGGAAGACCGTGGCTTCGATCCGTTCGGCACGGTCGACAGCGTCTCGCGCGAGCGGCAGCGGCTCCTCGACGGTGACGGTGCCTCGCAGGACCTCACCCGCGGATCGTGCAGCGCGGTGGGCGCCAGCGGGTCCACCGGCTGCATGATCAAGACTTGGCGGGAGCATGACCAGCAGAGGGGGCGGTGATCATGTCGCGACTGGGAATCTAACGCTCGCCGCACCGTGCCATTTCCTTTTAACCATAGCGCGCTAAGCTCCCTGCATGGGCAGTGTGATCAGCTTCGAGGACCGGGCGGTGGCGACGCTGCGCGCACGTGTCGCCGAGGTCGAGGAGGCCAATCAGGATCTGATCGCCTTTGCCCGGGGACATTCGGGTGCGGTTGCCCAGATCCATGCCGCGGTAGTCGCCGCGATCGAGGCGGAAGGCCTTGAGCACCTCATCCACGTGGTGACGCAGGACTGGCCGCAGATCCTCGGCGTCGACGCCGTCGCGTTGGCGTTGCACGTCGGGGAAACCGGCCTGTGCGCCGATGCCGACGGCCTCCAGATGGTCGAGCCGCGCATGATCGAACACAGCATCGCCGGGATTGACGGCGTCGTGCTGAGGGGTGTCGGCCGCGGTCATCCGCTGTTCGGCCCGGCGGCTTCGCTGATCCGCGCCGAGGCGCTGGTGCGGCTGGATAATCCCGCGCCATTGCCGTGCGGTTTGATCGCCTTGGGCCAGCGCGCCGAGCAGCGCTTCGAGACTCGCCACGGCTCCGAGCTTCTCGCCTTTCTCGGCGCGACGCTCGCGCGTATGGTCGGGCGGTGGCTGCTACCCTGAACCTGAATGATCATCCGGCGCGACAGACTGCCGCCGCCTTCGCCGACCAGCTCCGCCGCGATCGGCTCCGCTCCGCTCACACGGTGCGCGCTTATGTCGCCACGGCACATCGACTGATCGGCTTCCTGGGTGAATATCACGGGCAGGCAGTGGATGGCGCGATGCTCGGCTCCGTGCGAGCGGGCGATCTCCGCGCCTATTTGGCCCGCAGGCGCGCGACGGGACTGACAAACGCCTCCGCTGCTCGAGAATTGTCGGCCGTACGCAGCTTCCTTCGATTTGCGAACGGCGAGGGCACTCCGGTCGCGCGTGTCCAGGCGCCGAAGGTGAATCGGGGCGTCCCACGTCCGATCGCGCCGGCAGAGGTCCGTGCCCTAGCCGATGACGCTGCAAGCGCTCAGGACGTGCCCTGGCTGGCTGCGCGCGACCTCGCGGTGCTGTTGCTGCTCTACGGGGCGGGGCTGCGGGTGGGCGAGGCGATGGCGCTCGATGGAGGTTTGCTGCCGCTGGGCGAGGCGATCACCGTCATCGGCAAGGGCAACAAGGCGCGCGTCGTGCCCGTGTTGCCGATCGTGGGCGATGCGATCGCCGCCTACGCCCGTCTCTGCCCATGGCCGCTCCACAGGGGCACACCGCTCTTCCGTGGTGCCAAGGGCGGTCGGCTCGATCCGGCGATCGTGCGCCGCGCAGTGCAGGCCGCTCGCCAGCGCCTGGGGTTGCCCGATCGAACGACTCCGCATGCGCTTCGCCACAGCTTCGCCACCCATTTGCTAGGGCGCGGCGCCGATCTGCGCCAGTTGCAGGAACTGCTCGGCCACGCCAGCCTGTCGTCGACCCAGATCTACACCGCGGTCGACGCAGCGCACTTGATGGACGTCTACCGCGCCGCGCACCCGCGCGCCTGAAAGCCGCGTCCAGGTAATTCGAAAATTCTTTTCACCTCCTCTTAAAGTTTGATCCTGGCCGTCGTTACCGGTGTGAGAGCACACCTCTTGAGCAGGAACCGCGCTATGGACGGCATCGACAAGGCACAGGGAGCAACCGACGTATCGCGGCTGCGGCCGGCTGCCGTCGCTCCAGCGGCGGCTCCGGTTGCGGCAACGCCGGCCCAGTCGCAGACTGCTACCTCAAACGCGATCTCCGATCTCTTCACGGCGCTGGCTGATGCTACTCCGCCGGTCGACGGCAAGAAGGTCCAGGCGATCAAATCGCTGATCCAGTCGGGTGCCTATCCGATTGACGCGCGCGCCATCGCACAGAAGATGGTGGCGCTCGACTTTCCCGCGCACGGCAACAGCGCCGACGCCTGACCGGCGACGAAAGCTTCGGAAGTCAGGCGCGCGCGGCGACGCGAGCTTCGATTGCCTGCCAGATGAGGGCGGGGGTATCGGTGCCGTTGAAGCGGTCGATGGCTACGATCCCGGTGGGCGAGGTGACGTTGATCTCGGTCAAATAGCCCGCGATCACGTCGATGCCGACGAAGACGAGGCCACGCTTCGCGAGTTCTGGGCCTAGCGCATCGCAGATCTCGATCTCGCGTGGCGTAAGCTCGGTCATTGCGCCCGAGCCGCCGACCGCCAGATTGGATCGAATCTCACCCGCCTTGGGCAGCCGATTGACCGCACCTGCCGCCTTGCCGTCGACCAGCACGATGCGTTTGTCGCCTTTGGACACGTCGGGAATGAAGGCCTGCACCATGAACGGCTCGCGCCACACTTGGCCGAACAGTTCGGTGAGCGCGGCAAGATTGGCGTCCTTGCGGGCAACATGAAACACGGCAGACCCGGCGTTCCCGTACAGCGGCTTCACCACGACTTCGCTATGCGCGGCGTGGAAGGCGCGGGTCTCCTCAAGGCTGCGCGTGATCAGAGTGGGCGGCATGAACTGCGCATAATCGAGCACGAACAGCTTTTCCGGCGCATTGCGGACGGCGACTGGATCGTTGACCACCAGCGTCTCGTGCCCGATCCGCTCGAGTAGGTGCGTCGCGGTGATGTAGGCCAGATCGAACGGCGGATCCTGCCGCATCAGGATCGCGTCGGTGTCGGCTCCTAGGTCGAGCATCTTCGGCTCGCCGAACTGGACATGATTGCCCTCTACCCGTTGCACGGTGACCGGCCGCGCCGGCGCATAGACCCGGCCGTCGCGATAGCTAAGGTCTCCGGCGGCGTGATGATATAGCTTGTGCCCGCGCGCTTGGGCCGAGAGCATCAGCGCGAAGGTCGAGTCGCCCGCAATCTTGATGGTCTCCATGGGGTCCATCTGGACAGCGACGGTCAGCGGCATGAACTCTCCTTTTCACTCGGCACGAGCGGCGCGTTAGAAGCGGGCGGGGATATTGTCACCCCTCCCACACATGCTCCAGATGACGCGGTAGCCGCCCCGGCGAGATCAGCACGGCATCGATGCGGATGTCGTCGCCGGGCTCTGCGTAACGCGGCATGAGCATCTCCGCTGCTGCGGCAACCCGCATCAGCCTGCGCCGATCGAGCGCGAGATCAAGCGCCGCTTGGTCCTTGCGGCTCTTGACCTCGACGAAAGCGACGATGCCGGGCTTGCGCATCACGATGTCGATCTCGCCGGCCGCTGTGCGGACCCGGCGATCGAGGATGGTCCACCCTTTCAGGCGCAGGAAATTGGCGGCGATGGTCTCCGCCAGCCTGCCGCTCGCTTCCGCCGCCTGCCGGTTCACGCCTTCAGTTCCAAAGCTCGTGCATAGAGATCGTGGCGATCCAGGCCGGTCGTTGCCGCCACCTCCTTGACGGCCTTGGCGACAGGCAGGCGCTGCAAGGCCTCGCGCAGCAGGCCGTCAAGATCGTCGATCACGGGCGGCGGCGCCTCGCCCGGCGGCCCGATTACGATGACGATCTCCCCCTTGGGACCATGCTCGGCATAACGCGCCGCCAGTTCGGCGAGTGAGCCGGTCACACACTCCTCAAAGGTCTTGCTGATCTCGCGCGCTACGGCCGCGTCGCGCTTGCCCAGCCCCTCTGCAAGTGCGGCCAGCGTGGCGCCGAGCCTCGGTCCGCTTTCGTACAGCACCAGGCTGGCGCGGATCACCGCGATTTCGCCGATTGCGTCGCGCTTCGCCTTTTCCTTGGCCGGCAGGAAGCCGATGAAAAGGAAGCGATCGGTCGGCAGACCGGCCAATGTCAGAGCTGCCACCGCCGCACAGGGGCCGGGCAGGGTGACGATGTGATGCCCGGCTGCGCGCGCTTCGCGCACCAGCTTGAAGCCGGGATCCGAGATCATCGGGGTGCCCGCATCCGAAACCAAGGCGATTGCCTCGCTCGCAAGTCTTACGACCAAGCCTGGCCGCACCCGGTCGGCATTGTGGTCGTGATAGGGCATCATCGGCCGTTCCGCCCCGATGTGGCGCAACAGCTTGGCGGTGACGCGCGTATCCTCGGCGGCGATCAGATCGGCGCGGCGCAGGATGTCGGCCGCGCGTGGTGAAAAGTCGCCGAGATTGCCGATCGGGGTCGCGACGATGTACAGGCCTGGGGCAAGTGGATCGGTCATAGGGGATGTCATGGCAGAGTGGTTACGCGCATCGCAACCGGCGAAGCGGCCTTGGACGGCGCAGGCTGGCGGTGTGGCCGTAGCGGTGTTGCTCGCCGGCTGCTCGAGCGTGGTGCCTAAGGGTCCCGGTCCCGCGCAGGTGCCGCCGCCGCCGCGCCAGGTGCCGACGACGCAGCCCGGCCGCCTGCCCGACGATCAGCGCGATCGTGTGGCTGTGCTGGTGCCACTGACCGGCGCGGAAGCCGGGATCGGGCAGTCGATCGCCAACGCCGCCAACATGGCGCTGATCGATTCTGGCGGAGCGAGCGTGCGCCTCACCATGTACGATACCGCTGCCGGGGCCGCCTTCGCCGCGCAAAAGGCGCTGTCGGAGGGCAATCGGCTGATCCTCGGGCCACTGCTTGCCGACGACGTGCGTGCCGTGGCGCCGATCGCGGCTGCGCAGCATGTGCCGGTGGTGTCATTCTCCAACGACGTCAGTGTTGCCGGAAATGGCGTCTATCTGCTTGGGTTCACGCCTACCGAGTCGGTCGACCGCGTCATTGATTATGCCAAGCAGCGCGGTTTGGCTCGCCTGGCGGCGCTGGTTCCCAACGGCGTCTATGGTCGCCGAGCATCGAACGCGATGCTGCGCGCAGCTGAGGAAGCAAGCGCTACCGTCGTCTCGATGCAGGGGTATGATCGGTCGCCCGCTTCGCTTGCCGCCGCGATCAAGAAGCTTGGCGATCCGAAAGGCTACGACGCGCTGTTGATCGCCGATTCGGGCCGGATTGCGTTGGTCGCCGCTCCGCTGGTGCGCAAGTCCGGCTCTTCGGCGCGACTGCTCGGCACCGAGCTCTGGAACACCGAGCCGCAACTTGCTGCCGCCAAGCCGATGAATGGCGCTTGGTTCGCGTCAGTGTCGGACGGGCTATATAATCAGTTCGCCACCAAGTACCGCGCACGCTTCGGCAAGGGCCCATTTCGGCTTTCCAGCCTCGGATATGATTCGGTATTGTTGGCAGTCCGCATTGCGAACGACTGGAAGCCCGGCACCGAGTTCCCGGCTGATCGACTGACCGACAAAGGCGGGTTTTCGGGCGTTGACGGCGCATTCCGATTCGATCGCGACGGCACTGCGCAACGCGTGCTCGAGGTGAAGCAGATCGGTGCAGGCGGGATGACGGTGGTCTCGTCGGCTCCGCAAGGATTTGGCGATTAGTTAAGGGAGGATGCACGGTGAGCTATGTTCAAGGCTTCTTGATCCCGGTGCCGATCGCAAAGAAGGCCGAATATCTCGCGCTGGCAGCCAAGACCGCGCCGATCTTCCTGGAATACGGCGCAACCCGTGTTGTCGAGAGCTGGGGCGACAATCTGCCGGAAGGCAAGATCACTGATTTCCGCATGGCGGTGAAAGCAGAAGAGGGCGAGAACGTCGTCTTTTCGTGGATCATGTGGCCGAACAAGGCGACAGCGGACGCCGCCCACGAAAAGATCTGGGCCGATCCGCGGATGGGAGAGCCGGGTCAGCCGATCCCGTTTGACGGCAGACGCATGATCTTCGGCAGCTTCGCCACGATCCTGGACACGGACGAGGCCTGACAGCCTAGCGCACGATCTCGGATAGGATGGCGTCGAGCAGCAGCATGCCCGGCTTCTGCACTTTGAGGTGCTCGCCGGTGCGGGCGATCAGGCCGATGGCGGCGAGGCGATCGATCGCCCGTTGATCGATGACAGCTCCGATCGCTAGCCCGGTGTTCCGGGCAATCCGCGCAAGATCGACGCCTTCGCCCAGCCTCAGCCCCATCAAGAGTGCTTCTCGGGCGCGCATCGTTGGCGTCAGAGCCTCCTCGCTCTCCAGCCCGTGACCGTTGCGGGCGACCGCCGCCATCCAGTTCTCGGGTTTCTTGCGGCGGAATGTGGCAAGGCCGCCGCGGCGGCCATGGGCACCGGGGCCGACGCCGAGGTAATCTCGGTAGCGCCAGTAGGTGAGGTTGTGGCGGCTCTCCGCCCCCGGTCGCGCATGGTTCGAGATCTCGTAGGCGGGAATGCCGGCTTCGTCCGTCACCGCGCGCGTGATCTCGAAGAGGTTTGCCGCCTCGTCGATATCGAGCGTCGGCAGTTCGCCTCTGGCCGCTAGCGCGGCAAAGCGCGTGCCGGGCTCGATGGTTAGCTGGTAGAGTGAAAGATGCTCTGTACCAAACCCGAGCGCTTGATCGAGCTCTGCCAGCCACTCCGCCTCGCTCTGGTTCGGAAGCGCATAAATAAGATCGATACTGACACGATCGAACGCAGCCTGCGCAGCGTCAAGCGCCGCCAAGCTCTCGCTCACGCTGTGCGCACGGCCGAGGAAGTGCAGCGTCTCGTCGTCGAGAGCCTGGAGGCCAAGCGAAACGCGGTTTACGCCCGCAGCGGCAAGCGCGCGGAAGTTCGCCGCCTCCACCGAGGAAGGATTCGCCTCCAGCGTGATCTCGATGTTAGGCGCGAAGCCCCAGTGACGCTCGGCTGCGTCGAGCACCGCTGCGACGGTTGTAGGCGCCATCAGCGAAGGCGTGCCTCCGCCGAAGAAGATCGACACGATCGAGCGCCCTGGCATGATGGCCGCTTCATGCGCGAGATCGGCAAGCAGCGCGGTACACCACGCCGCCTCGTCGATATCGGCCCGAACGTGGCTGTTGAAGTCACAATAAGGACATTTCGAGACGCAGAACGGCCAATGGACGTAGAGCGCCAGCGGCTCCGCGATGTTTTTCAGAATACCGCCGCCACCAGCTTGCGGAACGCTTCCGCGCGATGGCTCATGGCGTGCTTCTCCTGCGGATCCATCTCACCGAATGTGACGTCATGATGCAACGGTCGGAACATCGCGTCATAACCGAAGCCACGATCGCCGCGCGGCGGCCAGACGAGATGACCATCGACCCGGCCTTCGACCGTGACGATGTGACCATCCGGCCAGCACAGCGACAGAGCGCAGACAAAGTGTGCGTCTCGAGCAGCATCCGGGCCCTTGGCGGCGAGGCTCGTCTCGACCAACTCCATCGCCATGCCGAAGTCCTTGTTCGGCCCCGCCCAGCGCGCCGAGAAGATGCCGGGATCGCCACCTAGCGCGTCGACGCACAGGCCGCTGTCATCGGCGAGCGCGGGCAGGCCGGTCAGGTCTGCGGAGAAACGGGCCTTCAGTTCGGCGTTGGCGGCGAAGCTGGTGCCGGTCTCTTCGGGCTCGGGGACGTCCAGCTCGCCCGCCGATATGATGTCCATGCCGAACGGGCCGAGCAGGGCTGCGATCTCGGGGATCTTGCCCTTGTTGTGGCTGGCGATCACCAGCCGCCCAGGCTCGAGCCGACGTTTCACCGTCCGACAGCGGCCAGCTGCGCTGCGAAGATGTCGTTGCAGCCGATCCTCGCCAGGCGAAGCAGCTGGAGCAGCGCCGCCTCATCATAGGTCGCGCCTTCAGCCGTCGCCTGCGCTTCGGCGATGTTGCCGTTCGACAGCAGGACGAAATTGCCATCGGCATGCGCGTTCGAATCCTCGATGTAATCGAGGTCGAGCACCGGCGTGCCCTCGTAAATGCCGCACGAGATCGCGGCGACCTGCGCCTTGATCGGATCGGCAGCGAGCTTTCCGTCAGAAACCAGCTTGTCGATGGCGATCCTGAGCGCAACCCAGGCCCCCGAGATCGAAGCGGTGCGAGTGCCGCCATCCGCCTGGATGACGTCACAATCCAGCGTGATTTGGCGCTCGCCAAGCAGCGTCATGTCGCACACCGCGCGCAAGGATCGGCCGATAAGCCGCTGTATCTCCTGCGTGCGCCCAGATTGCTTTCCCTTCGCCGCCTCGCGCGAGCCACGGGTGTGGGTGGCGCGGGGGAGCATGCCGTATTCGGCCGTGACCCAACCCTGGCCCTTGCCGCGCAGGAATGGCGGCACGCGCTCTTCGACGGACGCAGTGACCAGAACCTTGGTGTCGCCGAAGCTGATCATGCAGCTACCCTCGGCATGACGGGTGGCATTCGGCTCGATGGTGATGGCACGCATTTGATCGGGCGCACGGCCGGAGGGACGCATGGGAACTCCTGTGATGAGATGCGCGGGCTCTAGCGGCAGTTGAGCCCAGCCGCCAGTGTGCCTACATCGTTGCCATGGGCCCCGCCGTTATCGAACTGTCAGATCGAGCGCGCAGCGTCTTTCGCGTCGTGGTCGAGTCGTACCTGCGTTCCGGCACGCCGGTCGGATCGCGGACGATCTCGCAACTGTCTGGCTTGAACCTTTCGCCGGCTTCGATTCGCAATGTGATGCAGGATCTTGAAGAGTTGGGGCTGCTCGCCGCACCGCATGTGTCCGCGGGCCGCCTCCCGACCGAGGTAGGCCTGCGCCTGTTCGTCGATGGCATGATGCAGGCTGACGAGCCATCGGAGGATGAGCGGGCAGCGATCGAGCGCGGGATCGGTGGCCTATCCGGCAGCGCCATGTCCGGGCCGATCGAAGATGCACTGGCGGCTGCATCTGCGGTGCTGTCCGGCTTGTCCGCCTGTGCAGGCCTGGTGCTGGTGCCCAAGCAGGAGACGGTGCTCCGGCAATTCGCATTCGTGTCCTTGAGCCGCGAACAGGCGTTGGCCGTGTTGGTCGGAGCGGACGGAACGGTAGAGAATCGTGTCGTCAATCTGCCGCCTGGGACTTCGGCTGCGGCGCTGACCGAGGCGGCGAACTACATCACCGCCGAGCTGACCGGGTACACGCTCAGCCAGGCGCAGGCTCGCCTTGCCGCCGAGATCGGGCGCGGGCGAGCGCGACTCGATCGGGCGAGCCATGATCTGATCGAGCGAGGCCTGGCGGTCTGGTCTGTCGATGGCGCTGACCGCCCGGTGCTGATCGTGCGCGGCCAGGCCAATCTCCTCGATGGATCGGTAGCAGACGACCTCGATCGCGTGCGCCAGTTGCTCGATGAACTCGAGGGTAAAGAGGAGATCGCGCGCCTGCTGGACGGCGCGCGCGATGGGTCGGCCACCAAGATCTTCATCGGGTCCGAGAACAAGCTGTTTTCATTGTCCGGCTCCTCGATTATCGCCGCCCCATACCGCGCCCGCGAGGGCCGGGTGGTGGGCGTGGTCGGGGTGATCGGGCCCACGAGGTTGAATTACGCGCGCGTCGTTCCGATGGTGGATTTTACCGCGCACGCATTGTCCAGGCTGATGGCATGACAGAAAGCAATATGAACGAACAAGAGACCGATACCCTCCGTGCTGAGACCGCCGAGTCCGCGCCTGAGGTGGCCGACCACGATATGTTGAAGGTCGAACTGGAGGAGGCAAAGCAGCAGGCCCTCTACGTGCAGGCCGAGATGCAGAACCTTCGTCGGCGAACCGAAAAGGAAACAGCCGACGCGCGGGCCTATGCCAACACCGGCTTCGCGCGCGATCTGCTCTCGGTTGCCGACAATCTTGCGCGGGCGCTCGCAGCGATCCCGGCGGAGCTCCGCACCGATGACAAGATGAAGCCGCTGGTCACCGGCATCGAGATGACCGGGAAGGAGCTGGAATCCGTGTTCCAGCGGAACGGCATCACGCGGATCGAGTCCGTCGGCCAACCCCTCGATCCCAACAAGCACCAGGCGATCATGGAAATGGAGTCGGTCGACGCAGCGCCAGGTACCGTCGTTCACGAGATGCAGACCGGCTGGATGATCAAGGATCGGCTGCTGCGCGCGGCCATGGTAGGCGTAGCCAAGGCCCCTGACGCCGCCGGGATCGACGCCACGGCCTGATCTGGCACAATCCTTGTCTCTGATGACCTAGAAGCATCTTGAAGCCGGCCTGAAAGTTAACACATAGGTAAGTGTGAGGGGCGACCCTTCGACGGGAGCTGGCGATGAAGATGATGCACAAGATTATGGCTGCGGCGAGCGGCTTCCTGCTCGCGGCGGCAACGCCGGCAATGGCGGCCGGCATGCACGGCGGCGGCGGCGGTGGTGGCTTCCACGGTGGTGGTGGCGGTTTTCATGGCGGCGGTGGTAATTTCCACGGCGGCGGCGGCGGGTATCACGGCGGTGGTGGCTATCGTGGCGGTGGCTACCACGGCGGGTATCGTGGCGGCGGTCGCGGCTACTACGGCGGTCGTGGCTATTACGGCGGTTATGGCGGCTTCTATGGCTATCCGGTTGGCTTCGGCCTTGGTTTCGGCTTTGACGATTATCCAGGCTGGGGCGGCTACTATGGCGGTTACGGCGGCGGCTATGGTGATTACGGCAGCACCGGCTACTATGACGCCAGCGGATGGGACAATGGCTACGGCTATACCGATGATGGATCGGGCTACGGCTGCCAACCGGTGTGGGATCAGTCGCTCAACCGGTATGTGCAGGGCTGTAACTAGTCGCTGCTTTTAATATAGTCTGACGAACGATCAGGGCGGCGCCGGACCAACCCGGCGCCGCCCTATCTGTCTGCCTGTAGCCCTCCGAACGCGCTGATTGGCGCTTACTCGCCGAACATGCCCTTCAGCTTGTCGAAGAACCCCGTCGAGGCAGGGCATTCCTCGCCCGTTTCGGTCTCGCGAAACTGCTGGAGCAGTTCCTTCTGCTTGGCGGTGAGCTTGGTCGGAGTCT
>CAXTBZ010000048.1:0-1568 GCA_964242855.1 uncultured Sphingomonadaceae bacterium | reverse complement strand
CCGCGTCCGCGCGCGTTAAGCACCGGCATGCCAGACCCGCGATGGCGCAGCTGCTTGCCGGACTGGATGCCAGCCGGGATTTTGATCGGGATCGTCTCGCCGTCGAGCCCGGGCACCTCGATCTCGCCGCCGAGCGCCGCGGTGGTGAAGCTGATCGGGCAGTGCGCGGCGAGGTTGGTGCCGTCGCGCAGGAAGATGGCGTGCCGCTTGACGTGCAGGAAGATGTAGAGATCGCCCGCCGGCGCGCCCCGTCCGCCGGCTTCGCCTTCGCCCGTTACTCGGATACGCGTGCCTTCGTCGACGCCGGCGGGAACCTTCACCTCCAGCGTCTTCTCCTTGTCGATCCGGCCCTCGCCCCGGCAGACGGAGCAGGGGTCGGCGATGACCTGGCCGGCGCCATGGCAGGTGGGGCACGCCCTCTCGACTACAAAGAAGCCCTGTTGTGCGCGAACCTTGCCGTGGCCGGCGCATGTCTGGCATGTGCGGGCCGAAGTGCCGGGCTTGGCACCTGTGCCCTCGCAGGTGTCACATGGCGCGGCTACGTCGATCGTGACCGACGCGGTCTTGCCGTGGAACGCCTCCTCGAGCGTGATCTCCATGTCATAGCGCAGGTCGGCACCGCGACGCGGGCCGCCGCGCTGCTGGCGTGCACCACCCATGAAGTCGCCGAAGACACTCTCGAAGATGTCGGAGAAGCCCTCAAAGCCCTGCTGACCGCCACCGTTACCGCCGTTGCGATACGCCGCATGGCCGAACCGGTCGTAGGCTGCGCGCTTCTGAGGGTCCTTGAGGCAATCATAGGCCTCGGAAATGGCCTTGAACTTGGTCTCGGCCGCATGATCGCCGGGGTTGCGATCCGGGTGGAACTGCATGGCAAGTCGGCGATAGGATGACTTGATCACCTTATCGTCGGCCGTGCGTTCGCACTCGAGCAGTTCGTAGAAGTCGATATCGGTCATTAATGGCCCTGTGCAGCGCCTGCACCACACATCGCGTCACCCCAGCGAAGGCTGGGGTCTCGTGAGGCGGGCGCTGCGCTCCACCGACCGAGATGCCAGCCTTCGCTGGCATGACGAAAGAGAGCGAAGCAAGCGACAAGCTCGCCTCGCCCATCGCTTACTTCGTATCGTCGACCTCGGAGAACTCCGCGTCGACGACATCGTCGTCCTTCGGAGCCTCGGCGCCGGGCGAGGCCTGCGCCGCCTGATCCTTCTCGTAGATCGCTTGGCCGAGCTTCATCGACACGGTTGCCAGCGCCTGCGCCTTCTCGGTCATCGCCGCAGGCTCGCCGCCCTCGACCGCCGTCTTGGCCTCGGCAACCGCCGCTTCGATCTCGGACTTGAGCGAAGCGTCGATCTTGTCGCCATGCTCTTCGAGCTGGCGCTCGGTCGAGTGGATCAGGCCTTCGGCGTTGTTCTTCGCCTCGGCCGCCTCACGGCGCTTCTTGTCCTCCTCGGCGAACTGCTCGGCATCCTTCACCATCGTGTCGATGTCGGCATCAGAGAGACCGCCCGATGCCTGGATCTTGATCTGCTGCTCCTTGCCGGTGCCGCGATCCTTGGCCGAGA
>CAXTBZ010000047.1:0-19415 GCA_964242855.1 uncultured Sphingomonadaceae bacterium | reverse complement strand
CGAGAGCTTCCTGCCGCCCAACTGGCAGTACATCCTCTACGGCCACGGCTTCGAGACCCCGGCCCCGCCGCTTGGCAAGGGCGTGCTCGATCAGGCTTACCAGTCCTTCGCCAAGGTGCGCCAGGCCGCCGGCAAGGCATCGCAGGCGCTGCCGAGCCATCGGGCGCTCGTCCAGCATTACCATCGATCAACCTGAGAGGCTCCATGCGCGTGACCCCTGTGCGTTCCATCCTGTTGACCGGCGTCGCGCTGATCCTCTCCGCCCCTGCAGTCGCCGCAGCGCCGCAGCCGTGGCTCGATCGCACGTTGCAGCCTGATGCCCGCGCCGCCGCCCTCGTCGGCCAGATGACGCAGGACGAGAAGCTGCAGATGGTGCGCACCTGGTTCCCGCCGTTCGCGACCGGCAAGCCGGGTGCTCCGACCGACCTCATCCCCTCCGCCGGCGAGATGGTCGGCATCCCGCGGCTCGGCATCCCGACGCTGCGCGAAAGCGACGCCAGCCTTGGCGTCGCCAACCAGATCGAGCAGCGCAAGGGCGACACCGCGACCGCGCTTCCAGCGAGCCTCGCCACCGCCGCGAGCTTCGATCCGCAGATCGCGTATGACGGCGGCGCCATGATCGGGGCGGAGGCGCGCGCCAAGCGCTTCAACGTGCTGCTCGCCGGCGGCGCCAACCTCACTCGCGATGCTTGGGGAGGTCGCGATTTCGAATATCTGGGCGAGGACCCGCTGCTCTCGGGCCTGATGGCGGGCGCCAGCATCAGGGGTGTCGAGAGCAACCACATCGTCTCGACGATCAAGCATTACGCTCTGAACGCGCAGGAAACCGGGCGCATGGTCTACGACGCTCGCATCGCGAGCGCGCCGCTGCACGAAAGCGACCTGCTCGCCTTTGAGATCGGCATTGAACAGGGCCGGCCCGGCGCGGTGATGTGCGCCTACAACATCGTCAACAGCGATCATGCCTGCGAGAGTCACGACCTGCTGACCAGCGTGCTGCGCGGCGACTGGGGCTACAAGGGATGGGTGATGTCGGACTGGGGCGCGGTGCACTCCACCGCCAAGGCTGCCAACGCCGGGCTCGATCAGGATTCGGGCGCCGAGCTCGACAGCGCCGACTTCTTCCGCGCCAAGCTGCGCGCGGCAGTTGCCAGCGGCGAAGTCCCGCAGGCGCGGCTCGACTCGATGGTGACGCACATCCTAACCGGCGTTATCGCGAGCGGGCTCTACGACGATCCCTCGTCCGCCACCGTTCAGCCGATCGACACCGACGCACACGCGCTCGTTGCACAAAAGGCGGCTGAGGAGGGGATCGTCTTGCTCCGCAACGAAGGCGGTCTGCTCCCGCTCGCCGCGACTGCTAAAACAATCGTGATCATCGGCGGCCACGCCGATATCGGTGTGCTCTCGGGCGGCGGCTCGTCGCAGGTGCGATCCACCGGCGGCGTGGCGCTCGAGATCCCGCTGAAGAGCGGACCCGCCGCGTCTTTCGCGCGGATCACGTGGCATAGTTCATCCCCGCAGAAGGCGGTGCAGGCGCTCGCCCCGGGTGCGCGCGTCAGCTATGTCGACGGCCGGGATCCCGCCGCCGCAGCCGCTGCCGCCAAGTCCGCCGACATCGCGCTGGTGTTCGCCACGCAATGGCGCACCGAGGCCGAGGACGTCCATGATCTGTCGCTCCCCGACAATCAGAATGCACTGATCGCCGCCGTCGCTGCCGCCAATCCGAAGACGATCGTGGTGGTGGAAAGCGGCGGTCCTGTCCTTATGCCTTGGCTGAACAAAGTGCCGGCGGTGCTTGCCGCCTGGTATCCCGGCCAGCGCGGTGGCGAGGCGATCGCCAACATCCTGTTCGGCAAGGTCGATCCGTCGGGTCGCCTGCCGATCACCTTTCCGACCGCCGAAGCGCAGGCGCCCCGCCCACGGCCGGTCGGCCTCGACATCACCGTGCACGACGATGCCGCCGCCAATGCCGGCGCTCCAGGCGGCACCGCGCAATCCTTTCCGGTGAGCTACCAGGAAGGCGCCGACGTTGGCTATCGCTGGTACGCGAAGCGGGGAGCGACACCGCTGTTCCCCTTCGGCTACGGGCTAACCTACACCCGCTTCGCCTACAGCCACCTGAAGGTCGCCGGGGGCGCGACGCTAACCGTGTCGTTCGATGTCACCAACAGCGGCAAGGTTGCCGGCGCCGACGTGCCGCAGCTCTATGTCACGCCGCCGGCGGCCGGCGCGGTCGCAAGGCTGGCAGGCTTCCAACGCGTGACGCTAGCGCCCGGCGAGACGCGACACGTCACGCTCACCGCCGAGCGCCGGGTAATCTCGAGCTGGAGCGACACCGCGCGCGACTGGCACCTGGCCGCCGGCCGCTACGTCGTCGCGATCGGGCGCCATGCCGGCGATGCGACGCTGACAAGCGTGGCGATGCTCGGCGAGCAGAGCTTCAAACCCTGATCCCTGCTTCGGTTCGTCGCGGCTGAAACTCTTACCGTCGGTTAACCACGACCATTCCCGCTCGCCGGCGTTGGGCCGCCGAACAGCGAGGAAGAGCAATGACCATCGACACCGTGACGGCGCGCAACGAGTGGGCAGCGCGGGTCGCCAAGCAAGCGGTCCAGCTGAAGATCGTGGCTGCGGCTACTCCCGATCTCCAGATGGAGCGCGAACTGCTCGAGGACGCCAACCGATTGACGCACCGCGCGTCCGAGATCCTGGCCTGCGCCGCCTGAGCGGTGCCGAACTTCTGCTATTCCACGGTCACCGATTTGGCGAGGTTGCGGGGCTGATCGACGTCGGTCCCTTTGATCACCGCGACATGATACGCCAGCAACTGCACCGGAATCGCATAGATCAGCGGCGCGATCAGCGGATGGACCTTGGGCATGGTGATCGTCGCGATGCAGCCATCGCCTGCCTGCTCGACGCCGTCATAGTCCGAGATCAGCAGCACCTGGCCACCACGCGCCTGCACCTCCTGCATGTTGGAGACGGTCTTCTCGAATAGCGGTCCTGAGGGCGCCAACACGATCACCGGCACATGCTCGTCGATCAGCGCGATCGGCCCGTGCTTCATCTCGCCCGCGGCATAGCCTTCGGCGTGGATGTAGCTGATTTCCTTCAGCTTCAGCGCCCCTTCGAGCGCGAGCGGATAGTCCGGCCCGCGCCCCAGATAAAGCACGTCGCGCGCCTTCGCGATGGTATGGGCGATCGCCTCGATCGCCTCGTCATAGGCGAGCGCGCCGTTGAGCGCGGCGGGTGCCTCGGACAGATGCCGCACCAGCGCGCGTTCGTCCTCGCGCGACAGGCGCCCCTTGGCACGCGCCAGATTGGCCGCGAACGCCGCGAGCACCGCCAACTGGCAGGTGAACGCCTTAGTGGAGGCGACGCCGATCTCCGGCCCGGCGTGGGTCGGCAGCAGCAGGTCCGCCTCGCGCGCCATCGTGGACGTCGGCACGTTGACCACTACCGCGATCTTCTGCCCCGATGCACGCGCATGGCGGAGCGCCGCCAGCGTGTCCGCGGTCTCGCCCGACTGGCTGATGAAAAGGGCCAGGCCGCCCTCCTCCATCACCGGCTCGCGATAGCGGAACTCGCTCGCCACATCGATGTCGACGGGCACGCGCGCGAACTGCTCGAACCAGTATTTGGCGACCATGCCCGCATAGAAACTGGTGCCGCACGCGACGATGGTGACCCGCTTCACCGCAGACAGATCGAAATCCTCCGCGGGCATCGCAAGCTCGCCATCCAGGCGCCTCAGATAGCTGCGCAATGTCTGCGCGACCACGATCGGCTGCTCGTAGATCTCTTTGAGCATGAAGTGGCGGTGATTGCCCTTGGAGATCGCCACGTCGGTGGCGCCCGAGATCACGATCGGCCGCTCGACGGAGTTGTCGTCGCGATCATAGACGGTCGTGCCGTCACGGGTGAGGACGCACCAATCGCCCTCCTCCAGATACGATATGCGCTGGGTCAGCGGGGCGAGCGCCAGCGCATCCGAACCGAGATAGGTCTCGGTGCCGTCGGGCGTCTCGGCGCCGAAGCCCACCACCAGCGGCGATCCCAGCCGCGCGCCGATCAGCAGGTCCGGGTCGGAGCGAAACAGGATGGCGAGCGCGAAGGCTCCGTGCAGCCGCTTCAGCGTCACCCGCACCGCCTCGACCGGATCGAGCCCGTTCTCGACCTGTTCAGAGATCAGGTGTGCGACCACCTCGGTGTCGGTCTGCGACCGGAACACCCGACCGCGCGCCTGCAGCTCCTCGCGCAACGGCTTGAAGTTCTCGATGATGCCGTTGTGAACCACCGCAACCTCGTCCGTCGCGTGCGGATGAGCATTGTCTTCGGTCGGCGCGCCATGCGTCGCCCAGCGGGTGTGGGCGATGCCGGTGTGGCCGGGCAGCGGATCGGCATCGAGCACGCGCGCCAGGTTGTCGAGCTTCCCCGCCGCGCGCCGCCGATCGATCGTCCCGTCGTGATCGGTCGCGATCCCCGCCGAGTCATAGCCGCGATATTCGAGCCTGCGCAGCCCGTCGAGCAGACGCGGGGCGACCGGCTGCGTACCGAGAATACCGATGATGCCGCACATGAATTTCCACCCTTTTAAACTTCGTCGCCCACCTAGTATGAAATCCGTTCGAACGGAATCGTACGAAAAGGACGATCAACGCTTTTGTCCAGAAAGCCATGCTCCGGTTTGGATTGACGGAGCATGGACGCGAGGTGACGAGCCCCGATCAGAACATCGCCTTGCGCAACAGGCGCGCGCGCAACTCTCCCATCGTCACCGCATCGACTGCCTGTCCCCGATCCGCAGCCCTCAGGACGGCGGCAAGCTGCTCGATGATCTGGCCTGCGATGTCGAGATCCTGGAGCGGCCGCATGTAGCGTTGCAGCACAACCGGATCGTCCGCCAATTCGTCGCCCACCGCCTCCAGCAATCGCCGCACAAAAGCGAGCTCGTCGGCCAGGCGTTCGTTGGCGACGTGATCCGCGTGAGGCTCCGTCGGCGGGCGAGCGGCAACGATCGGTTGTTGCCCTCCCGTCCGCAACGCCGCCTGGATCGCGTCGACCCGCAGCTGACCCCGCATCGCCCCGGCATCCGCCCTGCTCGCGCCGGCGACCCAGTCGGGCACCGACGCCTTGCCGTCGAAGCGTATTCCGCAGCGGCCATCTTCACACCAGACGACGACAGCTTCGATCGTCATGTCGAGGCGGCGCAGCGTCAGGGCCGCGCCTGCTGGCGGAAACACCGCGCCATCGATCATCGCTCCGCTCTCTGAGAGGTTACGAATGCGAACCGGGGCGTTCAGCGTCTCGGTCTCGATCGTCGCGGACAGTAGCAGATTGGTTCGCGGCGCGCGCGGCCGCAGAGGCTCAGGCTCCGATGCCGGTGGATCGTCCGACTGCACCATCGATCACGTGCCCGCCTTCTTCTGTGCCGAGCGGGTACGGAAGCGGGCGGCCCAGCCGGGCTTTTCCTGCTGGTCGGGGCGGACGAGCGCGAGCGCGTCGGGCGCGACATCGCGGGCGATCACCGATCCCGCCGCGACGATCGCGCCCTTGCCGATCGTGACGGGCGCGACCAGCGCGCTGTTGGAGCCGACGAACGCGCCTTCGCCCACGATCGTCCGGTTCTTGAAGAAGCCGTCGTAATTGCAGAAGATCGTGCCGGCGCCGATGTTGGCGCCGGCGCCGACCTCGCCGTCGCCGAGATAGGTCAGATGATTGGCCTTTGCGCCGGTGCCGATGGTCACGTTCTTTACCTCGACGAAGTTGCCGATGTGCGCCTTTTCGCCAATTTTTGCACCGGGGCGAAGCCGCGCGAACGGGCCGACGATCGCACCCGTAGCGACGCTGGCGCCCTCGAGATGGCTGAACGCCCGGATCATCGCACCGTCCGCGACACTGACTCCGCTAGCGAAGATCACGTTCTGCTCGATGACGACATCTCGGCCGATCACCGTATCGTGGGCGAACCATACCGTTTCGGGCGCGATCAAGGTCGCGCCGTCGGCCATCGCGGACACGCGGCGGCGGCCCTGCCAGTCCGCCTCGACGCTCGCCAGTTCGGCGCGGCTGTTGACGCCCGCGACCTCCCACGCCTCGGCCTCGATCACCGCGGAGGCACGGCCGTCGGCGAGCGCCAGCATGACGATGTCGGGCAGATAATATTCGCCCGCCGCATTGGCATTGCCGACGCGCGCAAGCAGCGGCCAGAGATTGCCGCCGCGCACCGCCATGAGGCCCGAATTGCAAAGCGTTACCGCGCGTTCCTCAGGCGGAGCATCCTTATACTCCACCATCTTCGCGATCGTGCCCGCATCGTCAGCGATCACGCGTCCATAAGCGAGCGCATCGGGCGGCCGGAAACCGAGCACCACCACCGCGGGCTCATCATCGCCGTGCAGCCGATCGAGCATTCGCGCCATCGTCGCGGTGGGGACCATCGGCACGTCGCCGTAGAGGATGAGGATGTCGCCGTCGAAGCCGTCGAGCGCCGCCTCGGCCTGGCGGACAGCGTGGGCGGTGCCGAGCTGCGGCTCCTGCAGCGCCACCCGCGCGCCGCGCGCCGCCACCGCGCGCTCGATTTGGTCGCGGCCGTGGCCGACCACCACCACCTCGGCGACCGGTGCCAGCGCCTCAACGCTCGCGAGAAGGTGGGCCAGCATCGGCCGCCCGGCGATCGGGTGGAGTACCTTGTGCGTGTCCGATTTCATCCGCGTGCCCTTGCCGGCGGCGAGAATGACGGCGGCGAACGGGCGGGGTGTGGCGGTCTCGGTCATGGCATAGCGGGATGCCACGCAACGCTTGCCTGTTCCAGCGCTAGTCGCCATCGGCTGCCCGTATGACAGATGACAAATTAGCCACCTCGCGCTTCCGCACGGTCGTATTTGATCTGGACGGCACGCTGGCCGATACCGCGCCCGATCTTACCGCGGCGCTCAACCATGCGATGCACGAGATGGGCCGTGATCCGATTCCCGCGCAGGACGTACGGCACATGGTCGGCCACGGCGCGCGGGCATTGCTGCGCAACGGCCTAGCGGCGACCGGCGAGGTTTCGGAAGCGCTGATCGAGCAGGGCTTCCCGCTCTTCATCGGATATTACGAGCGGCATATCGCCGATCACTCACACGCCTTCGAAGGTGTCGAGGAGGCATTGGCGGCTTTGGAGGCCGACGGAGTGACGATCGCGGTCTGTACCAACAAAGGCGAGCGTCTCGCCCGCCTTCTCCTCGATGCACTTGGCTGGGGCAACCGCTTCGCCGCAGTGATCGGCGGCGACACGCTCGATGTCCGCAAGCCCGATCCCGCGCCGCTGTTCGCCGCGATCGAGCGCGCCGGCGGCAGAGGCCCGGCCGCCTTCGTGGGCGATTCGATCACCGATACCGACACCGCAAAGGCGGCGGGCATCCCGTGCGTGGCGCTCAGCTTCGGCTTTTCCGATCGGCCACCGCAGGAACTCGGCGCCGATCGGTTGATCGATCATTGGGACGAGCTGATCCCGGCGCTCACCAGTCTTTAGGGCGTGCTCTTTGTTGCTTTCGTCAGCAGATGCCGGGCGAGCATCAGCGGCGGCATTCGCAGCCAGTGCGAGCGCGCGTAGAAGCCGAGGCGCGTGAGCGGATAGTCCTGCCTCCCCCAGCCGTCGCGGGCGAGCAGGCGGCGCAAGTAGAGGCGATCACCTTCGCGCAACCCCTGCCATTCGGTCGGCACCGGTGTGCCAAAGAGATTAGACGAGAGCCGCACCGCCCGTTCGACCTCGGGTCGCAACTGGTGTCGAGAAGCGCGGGCACGAAGGTTCGGCCAAAACGCCGCGGTGTCGTACTCGCGCAGCAGCCGATCGATATCCCACAGGTTGCGCAGGCCGCCCGCCAGATCGCCGTCGGCAAACAGGTGCGCGGCGGCGTGGATCACGATGTCCGCAGGGGACAGAACCGACAGGCCGTTGCCTAGCGGCACCGCATCGGCGATCAGCGCGGCGGCATTGGGCCGCGGTCGCGCGGTCAGCGGGAGGATGGTGTGATGGACGTCGATCATCCGATCGCGCGCGCGGTGGATAAGCGGTGGGAGCTCGTGCATCCAGCGGCGGTAATAAGCGTCGTCATAGGCATCCTCCTTGACCCACTCCCACCCGGCGGCGAGCAGCGCGCGCTCGGCCTCGTCAAGCCATTCGCGGGGCATGAGAATGTCGAGATCGCCGATCGATCGGCCCTGCGCCGCATCCAGCCCCGCCGCCGCGAACGCCGTGCCCTTGAGCAGCACGATCGGTATGTCGAGCGGCGCCAGCGCGCGCCGCGCCATCTCCGCCTCCCACAGCGCCGCGCGACGCTCCTCGATCGCACCGGCGCGCGCATCGGCCAGGATGCGGGCAGCGGCAGGCGGAGCGACGCGGGCATCGATGCGGTGCGCGAGCGTCCCCAGCAGCCGCTCGGCACGCGCGGCGGTGAGCAGCGCGATCCAGCCAGCGGCATCGAGCGTTGCGGCGGTGCCGGGATCGCGTAGGGCATCGACGAGGATGCGCGCGGCGGTCAAACCTCCCTCCACAGCCGATCGACCAGCTTCAGCCCTGCCGCGCCGTCAGGGTAGTCAATCGACAGCGCCGGAATCTCCTGCACCAGCCGGGTCAGCGCGCCAAAGCCCGCTTCGCCCAGCGCGACATAGTTGGTCGAGGCCTGGGTGAGCAGCATGAACGTCTCGCTAGGCCGCAGCCGCTCGATCGCTTCGGGCCGGCCAAAGCGCGGGAACAGCAGTAGCGCGGGGGGCGCCGCCTCGGCCATCCGCGCGATCGATGCGGCCGGCGGTCGGCAATAGCCGATCGTGCCCTTGGGCGTGCCTGCCAGCACCGGAGCGACCGGCGCACCCGCCGCCTGCACCGCCGACACCGCCTCGTTCTTGAGGCTGGCGGCACGCGGAAACGGATGGATACGACCGTCGTCCAGCGCCACGAAGGCGAACTCGTCGCCCAGGAACCGCCAGCCGCGCATCGCCAGCAGCGTTGCCAGCGTCGACTTGCCCGATCCGCTCGCCCCCGACATCAGCAGGACCCGCCCGTCCCGCTCCACGGCCGAGCAATGCAGCAGCAGATGCCGCCGCCAGCCAAGCGCGACTTGCAGGTTCATCCCCATCTCTGCTGCGAGCAATCCTTGCGCTAGCGGCAAGGGTGCGGCGTCAGGTAGCCAGAAGTCGCCCGAGATCGCCACCGAAGGCCGCACGAAGCGTCGCCACGGGCGCTCGGCGTAGAGGCGGACGGTCAGGTCCGGCACGCCGTCGTCAGGTTGTGGATAGCCGGCGTAGAGCGTCTTCAGCGCATCGATCGGCGCGCGCCAGTCCGAACCGATGCGGAAACCGACCGGACCGACCTTTACCGTATGGCTGTGCCTCATGCCCGCCAGGCGAGCCCGGCCGCCACCAGCTCCTCCAGCCGCGCCTCGATCGCGCCGCTATCGGCATCGACCAGATCGAAGCGTTCCGTGAGGCGCGCGAGCAGCTCGTCCGCACCGCATGGTCCCCCGGCAAGCGCGTCGAGCAGCTCGGGCGCGGGCGGGGCCAGCAGGTGGGTCGTGCCCGATGGCCGGTGGAAGATCGCCACCAGCTCGTCCAGCTCCACCGAGCGTCGCGCGGCGGGCGGATCGGCCGCGTAAATCACGTCAGCCGCCGCTCAGCGGCCTGGCATCTGCAGCGAAGCGTAGCAGGTGAAGCCGCTGGTGCCGTGCTGGAGCCGGCGGATGTAATTGACATAGGCCTGCCGCGCGCTCGGATCGAACCCCGGGGGCGACATGCCACTCATCATCTTCTTGGCCTCTTCGCCGGTGACCGGGCGCGGCGCCGGCGCGAACGCACCCTGTGTGCCCGGCGCGACCATCTTGCCGTCGGCCGCGATATACTTGCCGCCGTTGGGCGGATCAGGAATCGGGATCTTGCAGTTGAGCACTGAGGCGGCGGTCGAAGCGAGCGCCGGCCGGATCGTCACCACCGTCGTGGCGGCAGCGGCGCCGAGCATCAGCACGCCGCGACGACCGGTCATGCCGGCGCGATCCTCGCCGTTGTTTTCACCCGATTTCTCGGGAGTGTCACAATCCTCGGTCATCAAGCCCCCGAATACGCTATCCTGCCCACCATAGCCGCAAACGGAACGCATCTTAAAGGGCCGGTTCTGTCAGGTGGCGCAAAGCGGGACGAAGTGATGAAGCGGTTCGGGTTCGCGGGCGTGATGGGGGTGACGGCGCTGGCGTGCGGGCTGGTGCTGTCACGCGTCGGTGCCGGGTACGGCGTGGTGCTGTCGGCCGGTGTGCTGATCGGCATCGGGCTGGCGCTGCTGCTGTGGGCTGCACTGCGCCGGAGCCGTTTATCTGACGCTGAAGTCCCGGCCCAGCCAAGCGCGCCGGCGAAGCCTGATCCCCGCGTCGACGATCTGCTCGGCGCCGTCGACGATCCCCTGCTGCTAATCGAAGGCCGTATGGTGGTGCGCGCCAACGCCGCGGCGACCGCCGTGCTCGGCGATCACATCGTCGCGGAGGACGTGCGCCTGGCGATCCGCCACCCCGCCGCGTCCGAGCTTCTCACGCGCGACGGCAACGCCGAGGGCAGCGTCGAGGTGATCGGCCTGGGCGCGCCCGATCGCCACTGGGTGCTATCGATGCAGCCGCTCGGCGCCGGCGCGCGGCTCGTCCGCCTGTCGGATCGCACCGCGACCCGGGCAAGCGAGCGCATTCGCGTCGATTTCGTCGCCAACGCCAGCCACGAGCTGCGCACGCCCTTGGCCAGCCTGATCGGTTTCATCGAGACGCTGGAGGACGCCAACGGCCCCGACGAAGGGCCGGTCCGCGCCCGCTTCCTCAAGATCATGGCGGGCGAGGCGCGGCGGATGCAGCGGCTGGTGGACGATCTCATGTCGCTGTCGCGGATCGAGGCGGACAAGTACCGCGTGCCCGCCGATCCGATCATGCTGGGTGCGCTCGCCCGCGAAACCGCCGATACTCTGCCCGCCGATCGCGCCAACAAGCCGCGTATCGAGCTTGCTATTGAAGGCGGGCTGCCGCCGGTGATCGGCGATCGTGCGCAGCTTTCGCAGCTCCTCCACAATCTCGTCGGCAATGCTTTAAAATATGGCGACCCGTCCAAGCCGGTGCGGGTGACAGTGGCGCGCGCCGGCCCAGCGATGCTCCGGCTCGCCGTTACAGATGAGGGCGAGGGCATCGCCCCCCAGCACTTGCCCCGGCTGACCGAGCGCTTCTACCGCATCGACGCCGGGCGCAGCCGCCAAGCGGGCGGCACCGGGCTTGGCTTGGCGATCGTCAAGCACATCGTCGAACGCCATCGCGGTCGGCTCGATATCACCAGCACACAAGGCCTTGGAACGACAGTGACGGTGCTGCTGCCGGTGGCGGCAGAGCCGGCGATAGCCGCAGCGGCGGAGTAGCACTTCCCCTCCCGGAGTCGCCTCCCCTCCCTGCAAGGGAGGGGACCGAGGGCTGGGTGGAGGCTTGGCGATACGGCCGCTTTTAGCACGGCTTCACCCGCATCGCGTGCCTCGACCTACCCCCAACCCCTCCCTTCCAGGGAGGGGAGCGAAGGGCTACACCGCCGCCCATGCCCCGCCTCGCCCTCCTCGCCATCCTCATGCTCGCCGCGTGCAGCCGCGCGCCGAGCGGCACCGCCCCGCATCAGATCCACATCGCCGGATCGAGCGCGGGCTTCCTGCTGTCGAGCGAGGTCGCCGAGCGGCTGATGCGCGAGGATCCCGACGTGCTGGCACCCTTGGTGCGCGCCGGCGGCACCGGCGAGGGCATCGCCCGCTTCTGCGACAAGGACAACCCGACGCGGCCGGACATCTTGATCACCACGCGCGAAATGACCGCCGAGGAGCAGGCGCGCTGTGCCGCCAACGGATCGGCCGATATCGAGCAGAGACAGATCGGCACCACGGCGGTCGTGCTGGTTCAGGCGAAGGGCGCGACGCCGATCCCCGGTCTCAACCGGATCGATGTCGCCAAGGCGCTGACATCGAACGCCAGAACGTGGGCCGATGTCCGCCCCGGACTTCCCGCCATCCCGATCGCCATCCACGGCCCGGCGCCCACGCCCGCGATCGCCGACACGCTCTACGGCCCGATCCTGCAGGACGGCCAGCAGGTCCGCACCGATGGCGCCTATACCGGCCACGGCGCGGACGCGGCGCTGGTCGCGCGCGTCGTTGCGAGAATG
Source organism: uncultured Sphingomonadaceae bacterium (assembly GCA_964242855.1). GTDB lineage: Bacteria > Pseudomonadota > Alphaproteobacteria > Sphingomonadales > Sphingomonadaceae > Solisphingomonas. Next base: position 7,208 of record CAXTBZ010000047.1, on the reverse strand, counting down.
CCTGGTTCAATCGGCATCATTCCACTCGCGCAAGCCCTTGCAAGCGACGGCGGTCTGACCGTGATCCAACCCCCTGATCCCATTATGCATCCCGCGCAGGCCAACTTCGACTTTAAGGGTAGTCCTGGCGAGATCACCAATCAGATGAGCCGCGAGTATGGCTTTTCGCTTCCACTTTTTATCATCAGCCGGTCTGGTGACACTCGATCCACGCCAGGTTTGAAGCTGCTGATGAGTGATTATCAGAACGCTGCCAACGAACCCCGCCCGGACCTAGAGCTACCGCACATGCACGACTAAACAATCCCAGACGCCATACTGTAACAATTCCCATGCAAAGGCGGGCCGGGCGCGGCCGCCTTTCGCTCGCGGCGCGCGCGGGCTAGGCTCAAGCGCAGGACTGGGGACAAGCACAGGATGGCAACCACCGGCCACACCGTAAAAGCGTTCGACAGCGATCTTGGCCAGATCCGCGGCCTCGTATCCGAAATGGGCGGCCGTGCCGAGGCGGCGATCACCGCCAGCATCCAGGCGCTCGCCCGCATCGATCTCGAAGCCGCCGCAATGGTGGTGCAGGAGGATCGCCGCATCGACGAACTCGAGATGGAGGTCGAGCGCCAGGTGCTCCGCCTGATCGCGCTGCGCGCGCCGCTCGCCGACGATCTGCGCGATGCTGTCGCCGCGCTCAAGATTTCGGGTGTGATCGAGCGCATCGGCGACTATGCCAAGAACATCGCCAAGCGCGTGCCGCTGCTGTCCGAAATGCGTTCGTCGGAGCCGATGGCGATCCTGCCGGCGATGGCGCGATCGGTGAGCGACATGGTGCGCGGCGCGCTCGACGCCTATGCCGCGCGCGACGCCACCGGCGCGGTGATGGTGCAGGAGGCCGATCGCCACGTCGACGATTTCTACAATTCGCTGTTCCGCACGCTGCTGACCTACATGATGGAGAACCCGGCGAGCATCACGGAGTCGGCGCACCTGCTGTTCATCGCCAAGAACCTCGAGCGGATCGGCGATCACGCGACCAACATCGCCGAGATGGTGTTCTTCGCCGCCACCGGCGAGCAACTGCTCGATCGCCCGCGCGGCGAGGACCCGTTCGCTGCGGCGGCGGAGACCGAATAGGCATGCCCGGGCGGGTATTGCTGGTCGAGGACGATGCGGCACTTGCCGAGCTCGTCTCCTGGCACCTTGAACGCGAGGGCTTCGACGTCGAGCGCACGCCCGACGGCGAGGAGGCGCTGCTGCTGGCGTCCGAGCATACCCCCGATCTGGTCCTGCTCGACTGGATGATTGAGGGCCTGTCCGGCATCGAGGTATGCCGTCGCTTGCGCCGCCGCGCCGAGACCGCCAACGTGCCGATCATCATGCTGACCGCGCGCGGCGAGGAAGAGGATCGCGTGCGCGGGCTCGAGACCGGCGCCGATGATTATGTCACCAAGCCGTTCAGCCCGCGTGAACTGATCGCCCGCGTTGCTGCGGTGCTGCGGCGGGTGCGCCCTGCGCTGGCCGGCGAGCGCCTGGAATATGGCGGCATCGAGATGGATCTGGTCGGCCACAAGGTGCGCCGTGACGGTTCGGCGATCGCGCTCGGACCGACCGAGTTCCGCCTGCTCCGCCACTTCCTCGAACATCCCGGCCGCGTTTTCTCGCGCGAGCGGCTGCTGGATTCGGTCTGGGGACGCGAGGCGGATATCGAGCCACGGACCGTCGACGTCCACATCCGTCGGTTGCGCAAGGCGATCAACAATGACGGCGCGCTCGCCGACATCATCCGCACCGTGCGTTCGGCGGGGTACGCGCTCGACTCGGAAGGCGTGGCTTAGAAGCCGACTCGTCGTCGATCAAAGTCAGCTTGTCACACCGTGACACGCTGCACAGGTCATAGCCGGACATTTCGTCACTGATCGTCCTTCCAGGCTGGGCAGACAAGCTCCATCTCGTCCCCATCACGCGACCGCTCCGGCGGATCGCAGCAGCATGGAGATCACGCGATGACCACCGAGAGCCTCGCCCAGCCCGGCCCCACCCCGCAGACGCCCGAGCCGGCCCGCGCCCGCGCCGTCTTCTCGACCGAGGATTTCGCGCTGCTTCGTGAGGCGGTTGCCGCCCATCTGCGCACGGTCGCCGACAGTCCCGAGTCGGTGAAGTTCAGCAACCTTTATCATCGCCTCGGCCGGCTCTCCTGAGCCGCACCTGCCGCCACGACCAGACCGAGTTCCAGGAAGCATCATGACCTATCAAAGCCATATCGACACCACCAACGCCCTCATCGCCAGTCATAACGGCACCTGGGACGGGATCAGCGCCGAATCAGTCACGCGCATGCGGCTGCAGAACCGCTTCAACACCGGGCTTGACATCGCCAAGTACACTGCCGGGATCATGCGCGAGGACATGGCCGCCTATGATGCCGATCCGGCAAATTACACGCAGTCGCTCGGCTGCTGGCACGGCTTCATCGGGCAGCAGAAGCTGATCAGCATCAAGAAGCATTTCGGCACGACCAAGGGCAAGTACCTGTATCTCTCCGGCTGGATGGTCGCGGCGCTGCGATCGGAGTTCGGGCCGCTGCCCGATCAATCGATGCACGAGAAGACCAGCGTGCCCGCGCTGATCGAGGAGCTTTACACCTTCCTGAAGCAGGCGGACGCGCGCGAACTCGGCATGATCTTCCGCGCGATCGATGCGGCGCGCGCCGCTGGTGACAGTGCCAAGGAGGCCGAGCTGCTGAAGCAGGTCGAGAGCTTCCAGACCCACGTCGTCCCGATCATCGCCGATATCGATGCGGGCTTCGGCAATGCCGAGGCGACGTACCTGCTCGCCAAGAAGATGATCGAAGCGGGCGCCTGTGCGCTCCAGATCGAGAACCAGGTGTCCGACGAGAAGCAGTGCGGCCACCAGGACGGCAAGGTCACCGTTCCGCACGAGGACTTCTTGGCCAAGGTCCGCGCCTGCCGCTACGCCTTTCTGGAGCTTGGCGTCGAGGACGGCATCATCGTCACCCGTACCGATTCGCTCGGCGCCGGGCTCACCAAGCAGATCGCCGTCTCAAACGCGCCGGGCGACATCGGCGACCAGTATAACAGCTTCCTCGATTGCGAGGAGATCGATCCGGCCACCGCGCGTAACGGTGACGTGATCCTCAACCGCGACGGCAAGCTGCTGCGGCCGAAGCGGCTACCGAGCAACCTGTTCCAGTTCAAGGCGGGAAGCGGCGCCGATCGCTGCGTGCTCGATTGCATCGTCTCGCTCCAGAACGGCGCGGACCTGCTGTGGATCGAGACCGAGAAGCCGCATATCGAGCAGATCGCCGGCATGGTCGATCGGATCCGCGAGATCGTGCCGAACGCCAAGCTCGTCTACAACAACTCGCCGAGCTTCAACTGGACGCTGAACTTCCGCCAGCAGGTGTATGACGCCTGGGCCGAGGCTGGCCGCGACGTGTCCGACTACGAACGCCCCGCGCTGATGAGCGTGATCTACGACACCACCGATCTCGCCAAGGAGGCCGACGATCGCATCCGTACCTTCCAGAAGGACGCGGCCGCGCGTGCCGGCATCTTCCACCACCTCATCACGCTGCCGACCTACCACACCGCCGCGCTCAGCACCGACAATCTCGCCAAGGAGTATTTCGGCGAGGCAGGAATGCTGGGCTATGTTCGCGACGTGCAGCGCAAGGAGATCCGCGAGGGCATCGCCTGCGTCCGCCACCAGAACATGTCCGGCTCGGACATCGGCGACGATCACAAGGAGGCTTTTGCCGGCGAAGCCGCGCTCAAAGCCGGCGGCGCTCACAACACGATGAACCAGTTCGCCTGACTTAGAGGCCCCTCCCTGGAAGGGAGGGGTTGGGGTGGGTGGAGGCCTGGCGATACGGTTGCTGCCACGCTTACGTTGTACCTTCGCCAAGCCTCCACCCACCCCTTGATCCCCTCCCTTCCAGGGAGGGGAAGCTGTAGCGTATTGCATCACTAATACACTCGCTGTACGTTCTCCGAAGCAGGAGGGCAGCACGATGTACAGCGAGGACGATCTGGAGGCCGCGATCGCGGCAGGCGTGGTGGATCGGCAGTCGGTCGAGCGGATGCGCGCGTTTCTCGCACGCGTCAGCCGGACGAGCGCGGTCGACGAGGAGCATTTCCGGCTCGTCTCCGGCTTCAACGACATCTTCGTCTCGATCGCGTGCTTGCTGCTGCTGCTTGCGCTGGGCTGGATCGGGCAGGCGATACCGATCGGCATGGCGGACGGGCCACGCCCCTTGGGCGGGCTGTTCGTGGCGGCGGCCAGCTGGGGCCTCGCCGAGATGTTCACTGCGCGGCGGAGGATGGCGCTGCCCTCAATCCTGCTGCTGATCGGCTTCGTCGGCGGGTTGTTCGCGACGACCGGATCGGCGCTCGCCGGCCTGCTCAATGATGATGGCCTCCAGCATGCCGATCGCACGGTCGGCGCGCTGCTGATCGCCGGCTCAGGTCTCGTCGCTGGCCTCGGCGCCTGGGCGCATTGGCGGCGCTTTCATGTGCCGATCACGGTGGCGGCCGGAGCGGCGGCGGCCGTGGCGGTCGCGATCGCGCTGCTCGCCTCGGCGCTGCCCGGGCTGCAGGATCATCTCGCTTTGCCGGCCTTCCTTGCCGGTCTTGCCGTGTTCGGACTGGCGATGCGTTGGGACATCAGCGATCCGCGGCGCGAGACGCGTCGTGCCGATGTCGCCTTCTGGCTGCACCTGCTCGCCGCGCCGCTGATCGTCCATCCGGTGTTCGCGATGATGGGGCTGTTGCAGGGTGGCGTCAGCCTTGCCGGGGCGAGCGTTGTGGTGGCCCTCTACATCGTCCTGGGGCTGATCGCGGTGGCGATCGACCGGCGCGCGCTGATGGTCTCGGCCCTGGCCTATGTGCTCTACGCGTTGTCCGAGCTGTTCCGCGAGTTCGGCGCGCTCAGCCTCAACATCGCGCTGACCGCGCTGGTGCTGGGCTCCGCGCTGCTGATGCTCTCGGCCTACTGGACGAGCGTGCGCGCCGCAGTGCTGGGCATGCTGCCCGAAAGCCTGCGGATGCGGTTACCGCATGCCGGAACGGCGCTTCCGCTCGCGACGCATGCTGCGTGAGGCCTACTCCTCGACCAGCTTGAGCAGCTTGCGCTCGACCGGGGCCAACACCGGGCCGAGCTCCTGCCCGCGCCGCAGCACCGCGCCATGCTCGCCGACCAGCGCCCACATTCCCTGGCGGTTGCGCAACGCCGGGCGCTTCTCGATCCGGAACTCGGGGCGCTCGGCGGTGCGGCGGAAGGCGGAGAATGTCGCCGCCTCGCGCCCGAGATCGATCGCGTAATCCTTCCAGTGCCCCGCGCTCACCATGCGGCCATAGAGATCGAGGATGCGCATCAGCTCGATCCGCTCGAAGCCGACCTGACCCTGCCGCGCGGCGGAAGGAAAGGGCGTGACGACCGCGGTCACGCACTCTCCCGATCGGAGTGGAGGACGGAGATGCCGGCACGCGCATCGTCGCGCTCGCGGATCAGTTCCTCGACCCGCTTGGCGAGCCGCTCGATCTCGCATCGCATGATCTCGAGCTTCTGGACCGACGGATCATACTGCTCACCGCATGGCGTGCCGTAGGGCACGAAGCGCTGCGTCTCGGATGCGTCGACCAGCGTCGAGCGAGCGGGAATGCCGACCATCGTGGCTCCGGCTGGCACGTCGCGAGTGACGACCGCATTGGCCCCGATGCGCGCGGCCTCGCCGACCGTGATAGGTCCAAGCACCTGCGCCCCCGACCCCACCACCGCTCCGTTGAGCAGCGTCGGGTGGCGCTTGCCGGCGATGCCGTTGACCGGGTTGGTGCCGCCGAGGGTAACGCTCTGGTAGATCGTCACGTCGTCGCCGATCACCGAGGTCTCGCCGATCACGCTGAAGCCGTGATCGATGAAGAAGTTGCGACCGATCGTGGCGCCGGGATGGATGTCGATCGCGGTCCACATGCGCGACCAGTGGTTGACGATGCGCGCCAGAAGATAGAGCTCGGCCCGGAACAGCCGGTGCGCAATGCGATGATAGCCGACCGCCCAGACGCCGGGATAGGTGAGGATCTCCCACCGCGATCGCGGCGCAGGATCGCGCGCCTTGATCGAATCCAGATAGGCCAGCAGGCGGCCGGGCATGGCGAAGCTCCCTCAGGAAGAGCGGACCATTTAGGACCGTTCGGTAAAGATTGCGAGAGGGGCGTTGATGGCCCCCTTGCAAGCCGGAGATCGCCTCAGATGGTCGCGTGGACCGTCGCGGCCGCCTTGATCACGGCGGCGATGCGTGCGCCCGCCTGGATCACGTCGGTCGGCACATTGTGCGCCTTCAGCACCTTTTCGTGGCTGTCGATGCACATGCCGCAGCCGTTCATCGCGGATACCGCGAGGCTGAACAGCTCGAAATCGGCCTTGTCGATGCCGGGATTGCCGATCACGTTCATGCGCAGCTTGGCCGGCAGCGTCCCGTATTCGGGGTCCGAGGCGAGGTGGACGAAGCGGTAATAGACGTTGTTCATCGCCATGATCGCAGCAGCAGCCCGCGCCGCGTTCGCAGCCTCCGGCGAAAGCTTGCCCTCGCACTCGGCCTCGGCGGCATTGACGATCGGCTTGTAGCCGGTGCCGTGCGCGCAGGCGAGCAGCAGGCCATATTTGCGCTGATCGCCGAGCGTCTGGTCACTCAGCAGCGAGCTGACATTCAGGCGCAGATCCTTGGCATAATCGGGCAGAGCATCGGCGAAAGTCTTGAGCGACATGGGCATTCTCCTAATGAAAGGGGCGCGCGAGACAATGCCCACGCGCCCCAGTGAGCACGGCCGGTTCGGGGAGGGGGATGAACGGCCGCGCTATGGGATGAAAAACCGTGGGCGTTACGCCGCCGGCTTCAAGACCTGTTCGCCCTGCGACCAGTTGCAGGGGCAGAGCTCGTCAGTCTGCAGCGCGTCGAGGACGCGGAGCGCCTCTTGCGGATTGCGGCCCTGGTTCAGGCCGTTGACCGTGACGTGCTGAATGATGTTGTGCGGATCGACGATGAAGGTTGCGCGGAAGGCGACGCCCTCGGGCTCGGCCACAATGCCGAGCGCGGACGCCAGCTTCTTGGAGTTGTCCGCGATCCACGGGAAGTCACAGGCGGCGAGCCGCTCGTCGGACTTGCGCCACGCGAAGTGGACGAAGTCGGTGTCGGTCGA
>CAXTBZ010000046.1:0-21173 GCA_964242855.1 uncultured Sphingomonadaceae bacterium | reverse complement strand
GATGTGGGGCGGGCGCTTCGCCGAAGGCCCGGCCGCGGTGATGCGCGAGATCAACGCTTCGATCCCGTTCGACAAGAGGCTCTGGCGGCAGGACATAGCGGCGTCGAAGGCGCATGTCGCCATGCTTGGTCGGCAGGGGATTGTCTCCGAGGAAGATGCGACGTCGATTGCCGGCGGCCTGGATCGCGTTGCCGCGGATTATCTGGCGAACGGCGTTGCCGATGATCTCGTGCTCGAGGACATCCACATGGCGACCGAAAGCCGGCTTGCCGCGCTGATCGGGCCGGTCGCCGGTCGCCTCCACACCGCCCGCTCGCGCAACGACCAGGTCGCGACCGACTTCCGGCTGTGGGTGCGCGACGCGATCGACGGGGTGGATGCCGGCCTCGTATCGCTTCAGCAGGCTCTGGTGTCGCGCGCACAGGAGCATGCCGACAGCGTAATGCCTGGCTTTACCCATCTTCAAGCCGCCCAACCGGTGACGCTCGGGCATCACCTGATGGCCTATTACGAGATGGCGCGGCGGGATCGATCGCGCTTTGCCGATGCTCGGACGAGGATGAACGAATGTCCCCTCGGCGCCGCCGCGCTGGCGGGCACGGGATTTCCGATCGATCGACAGGCGACTGCGCTGGTGCTCGGCTTCGATCGGCCGACCGCGAACTCGTTGGATTCAGTCTCCGATCGCGACTTCGCGCTCGATTACCTCATGGCTGCCGCGAAGTGCTCGCTCCATCTCAGCCGGCTCGCCGAGGAGATCGTGCTGTGGGCGTCGCAGCCGTTCGGCTTCGTCAGCCTGCCCGATCAATGGTCGACCGGTTCATCGATCATGCCGCAGAAGCGGAATCCCGACGCGGCCGAACTGGTGCGCGGCCATAGCGGCCGGATCATTGGTTGCCTGACGAGCCTGATGATCACCATGAAGGGCCTGCCACTCGCCTATTCGAAGGACATGCAGGACGACAAGCCGCCAGTGTTCGAGGCGCATGATCTCCTCGTGCTGTCGATTGCGGCGATGACGGGGATGCTCGAGACGCTGACCTTTCGCACCGACCGGATGCGCGCCGCGGCCGAAGCTGGCTTCTCGACCGCGACCGATCTCGCCGATCGTCTGGTCCGTGTCGCCGGCGTGCCGTTTCGCGAGGCGCATCATATCACGGGCGCCGTGGTGAAGTTCGCCGAAGGCAAGGGCGCAGCTCTCTCCGATTTGTCACTAGCTGAGTTGCGCGGGATCGATCCGCGCATCGACGAAGGGGTGCAAGCCGCGCTATCGGTCGACGCCTCGGTCGCCGCGCGCACGAGCGAAGGCGGGACGGCGCCGGTGCGGGTACGCGAGGCGGTGGCAAAAGCGAAGACGGCGCTGGGGATGGACTCATGAAGAGGATAACGGTCGGGGCGCTCGGAGCGCTGATCCTGCTTGCGGGCTGCGGTAAGCGCCCGGTGCTCAAGCCCGCCGACGGACATGTGCTGCCGCCCAAGGCGCAGACTGCTGCGGTGCAGCCCGGCGTTACCGATCTGCTCGCCGTGCCGACGCAGGCCAAGCCGACGCGCGACGACGAGTTGGTTGTCAAATCGAAGCCGCTCGCGCCAGACCGCTTCGATCTGCCGCCGCCGGGCTGACCGTCGGGCGATGGACCATTTTGAAATGCACGACGGCATCATGCATGCCGAACAGGTTTCGCTCGAGACGATCGCGGATGCGGTAGGCACGCCGGTCTATGTCTATTCGGCGGCCACGATCCGGCGCCACGTTCACGTCTTCCGCGAGGCTCTGGCGGGCCTCGCCCATGACAGCCGCGAGCCGCTCGTCGCGTTTGCCGTGAAGGCCAATCCCAATGCTGCCGTACTCTCGGTACTCGCCGGACTGGGCTGCGGCGCCGACGTCGTTTCGGGCGGCGAACTCAAGCGTGCGCGGGCGGCAGGCATCGCTTCGGACCGGATCGTCTTCTCCGGCGTCGGCAAGACGGCCGACGAGATGGCGCTGGCGCTCCACGAGGACATCGGTCAGTTCAACCTCGAATCTGAGGAAGAAGCAGCCACTTTGTCCGAAGTGGCGACGCGCCTTGGCCGCACCGCCCGCGTTGCCTTCCGGGTCAACCCCGATGTCGATGCCGGCACCCACGCCAAGATCTCGACCGGCCGATCCGAGAACAAGTTCGGCATTCCGTTCGACACCGCGCCGCAGGCCTATGCGCGTGCCGCCGCCCTGCCCGGGCTGGTACTCCAGGGGATCGCGGTCCACATCGGCAGCCAGCTTACCGATCTGCACCCGCTGAAGCAGGCGTTCGCGCGGATTGGTGCCCTCATCCAGAGCCTGCGCGCGGCGGGGCACGCAATCAGCACCGCGGACTTGGGTGGTGGGCTCGGCGTTCCCTACGATCCAGCGCGGCCTGCGCCACCCTCTCCTGCGGCCTATGGCGCGATGGTGGCCGAGGCGACCGCCGGCTGGGGCTGCCGCCTTATCTTCGAACCCGGCCGGCTCATCGTCGGCAATGCCGGCGTGCTGCTCACCAGCGTGATCCGGGTAAAGCCGGGATCGAGCGCCCCGTTCGTCGTCGTCGACGCCGCGATGAACGACTTGATGCGCCCCGCGCTCTACGACGCCTGGCACAACATCCGAGCGGTAAGCCCATGTGGCGAACATTTCGAAGCCAATGTCGTTGGCCCGGTCTGCGAGACTGGCGATACTTTCGCGCTTCGCCGTGCCATGGATCGTGTCGCGGAAGGCGATCGCCTCGCCTTCATGACCGCCGGCGCCTATGCGGCGACGATGGCGAGCACCTACAACAGCCGTCCCTTGACACCCGAGGTGATGGTGTCGGGCGGTCGCTGGGCTATCGTCCGGGCGCGGCAGCCGATCGAGTCCCTGATCGCCGCCGACAGCGTGCCCGAATGGACACTAGAACACACAACGGAGGATTGATGGTCGCCAAGGTTCGCCCAAAAGTGCGTAAGGCGGTGTTTCCGGTCGCAGGCTTCGGGACGCGGTTCCTGCCCGCCACCAAGGCGGTGCCCAAGGAGCTGCTGCCGATCGTCGACAAGCCACTGATCCAGTACGCGATCGACGAGGCGCTGGCGGCCGGGATCGAGCAGATGATCTTCGTCACCGGGCGCGGCAAGCACGCGATCGAGGATTATTTCGACAGCGCCTTCGAGATCGAAAGCGATCTCGTCGCCAAGAACAAGCACGACATCATCGACAAGCTCGTGTCGACCCGCCTCGGGCCGGGACAGGCCGCGTTCGTCCGTCAGCAGGTGATGGCGGGGCTCGGCCATGCAGTGTGGTGCGCGCGCTATTTGACCGGCGACGAGCCCTTCGCGGTGCTGCTGCCTGACGAACTGCTGTGGAACCCGGCCAATCCGTGCCTCAGCCAGATGATGGAAACCTACGAAGCCAAAGGCGGCAGCGTGATCGCCGTCGTCGAGGTGCCACACGAGCATACCGGCCGCTACGGCATCGTCGATCCCGGCGAAACCGACGGCAAGGCGATCGCCATCAACGGCTTCGTCGAGAAGCCCAGGCCCGAGGTCGCGCCGTCGCGGATGGCGGCGGTCGGCCGCTACATCCTCGATCCCAAGGTGATGCGCCTGCTCGAGGGCCTCGAGAAGGGTGCGGGCGGCGAGGTCCAGCTGACCGACGCGCTGGCGAGGCTGATCGGCGACCAACCCTTCCACGCCCACATTTTCGAAGGCGCGCGCCACGATTGCGGCGAGAAGGCGGGGTTCATCCAAGCCAACATCGCGCTCGCGCTCGAACGCGAGGACATCGCGCCGCAGATCCGGGCCTATCTCGACACGCTCTGATCGGGACGCGAGAAGGCCCCATGCACAGCCTGCCCGTCTTCCTGCGCCTGACCGGACGACCGGTGATCCTGCTTGGTGCAGGAGAGGCGGCAGACGCCAAGCGCCGCTTACTGGATAGGGCCGGCGCGCGGATCGTCGGAGAGGAGGAGGCCGCCGCGCTGGCGATCGTCGCCATCGATGAGGAGAGGGAGGCTCGCGCGGCGGTCGAGCGCCTGCGGGCACGCGGCATCCTCATCAACGCCGTCGATCGGCCCTTACTTTGCGACTTTACCTTGCCCGCGTTCGTCGACCGCGACCCGGTACTCGTCGCGATCGGCACAGGCGGCATGTCGGCGGGATTAGCCAAGGCGCTCCGCCAGCGGTTCGAGGCCCTGCTGCCGTCAGCGCTTGGGCGGCTGGCCGATAATCTCCATCGCGCCCGTCCCGCGATCCGCGCGCGCTTCCCCGATGCTACCGACCGGCGCCGTGCGATCGACGCCGCACTCGATCCCGGCGGCGCGCTCGATCCTTTCGGCGAGGCCGGAAATGTCGAGGATTGGCTCAGCGATGCGGACGCGACGGTCGCGCAAACGGTGCATCTTATGGTTCGGTCGGCCGATCCCGACGACCTCACCCTGGCTGAGGCACGCTGGCTGGCGCGCGCCGACACGGTCTATTACGATCCCGAGGTTCCGGCCGCGATCCTCGCCCGTATCCGCGCCGACGCACGCCTTGTCCCTAGCCGCGAACCTGAGCCGCAGGCATCCGGTATGACGGTCATTCTACGTACATCGGGCTAAACGCACATCTCGGGCGTTGGAGAGTGGGCGATGCTGCCCGGCGGGAGCGTGTATGCAGACCCAGGCGTATATCAACAGGATGGGAACGGCGCTGCCGGCGCACGAAGCGCATTCCGCATTCTTGAACTGGGCAGAGAGCCGGATCGACGATCGGCGCGATCGCGCGCTGTTCAAGCGCATGGCATCGCGCTCCGGAATCGAACGCCGCTGGACGGTCCTGCCGGCCACCTCCGAGGGCGACCAGACCGGCCCGGGCGGCTTCTACGAGTCGGGCGGGATGCCTCCGACCTCGGCACGGATGAAGATCTACGCGGAGAGGGCACCTGATCTCTGCGTCGCCGCCGTCGAGGCGCTGGGATCTCCCGAGGGCATCACCCACCTCGTCGTGGCAAGCTGCACCGGCTTCATTGCGCCTGGCATCGACCAGATCGTCGCCAAGCGGCTGGGATTGCCACCTACGGTCGAGCGCACGTTGATCGGCTTCATGGGATGCTACGCCGCGGTGTCGGCGCTGCGTACTGCGCATCACATCGTGCGATCGGAGCCCGAAGCCCGCGTGCTGGTGATTACGGTCGAGCTCTGCACGCTGCATCTTCAGCCCGACACCGCGCTCGAACCGATCCTCGCCATGCTGCTGTTCGGCGACGGCGCGGCCGCAGCGCTGGTGAGTGCCGAGCCGACAGGTCTGGCGCTGTCCGATCCCTTCGCGACCACCTTGCCCGATTCCGAGACGCTGATCGGGTGGACGATCGGCGACATGGGCTTTGCGATGCACCTGTCTGGTGCGGTGCCTGCCAAGATCGGCGAAGCTCTTGCCGACGAGGAGTTTCGGTCGCGGCTGGGTGACGTTGCATCGATCGATGGCTGGGCGGTGCATGCCGGCGGGCGCACCGTGCTCGATGCGGTCGAGCAGGGGTTTGCGCTGGCACCCGACGCGCTCACCGTCTCGCGCGAGGTGCTGCGCGATTGCGGCAATATGAGCTCGGCGACTCTGATGTTCGTCTTTGACAAGATCCTGCGCGACGACGCCCCGATCGAGAACGGCCTCGCCATCGCCTTCGGGCCGGGCCTCGCTGCCGAAGGATTTCGCTTCCGACGCGCGGCATGATCGATCTCGCCACCCGAACACTAGCCGAGGAGCAGATGGACGCGCTCGATCTGCCCGAGCCGGCGTATGCCGCGTTGCTGGCCGACATGGCGCAGGTCAACACGATGGTCCTGTCGGCGCGGCCCACGCTAGCCTTCCTAAATCGCGTGGCACGGCGTGGCGACAAGCTGAGGTTGCTCGATGTCGGCTTCGGCCACGGTGATATGCTGCGCCGTGTCGCCCGCTGGGCTGAACGCCGCGGCGTCTCGGCCGAACTCGTCGGCGTCGATCTCAACCCTCGTTCGGCAAAGATCGCGCGCAAGGCGACCGACCACCGCCTGCCGATCGACTTCCTTGCCGGCGATTACGCCGGTCAGGCCGGTGGCCGCTGGGACGTCGTAATGTCGAGCATGGTGGCGCATCACATGAGCCACGACCAGCTGATCGCCTTCCTGCGCTTCATGGAAGCCGAGTCGGCGCGGGGCTGGCTGGTCAACGATCTGCTGCGCCACCGTTTCGCTTATGCGGGCTTTCCGCTGCTCGCGCGCGCAATGCGCTGGCACCGTATCGTGCGCGAAGACGGCCAGCTCTCTGTTGCGCGATCCTATCGCCCGCACGAATGGCTCGCGATCTTTGCCGAGGCGGGGATCAGCGCGGCGCGGGTCCATCGCGTCTTTCCGTTCCGGCTATGCGTCGAACGTCTGCGCTGATCGTCGGCGGCGGGCCGGCCGGGTCTGCCGCCGCAATCGGGCTGGCGCGTGCCGGCCTGCGCCCGCTCTTGATCGAACGCGACCGGGAAACGCGTGATCTGCTGTGCGGCGGCTTCCTGAGCTGGGCGACCGTGGCACGCCTGAACGCGCTTGGCGTCGATCCGGCCACACTCGGCGCGCAGCAGATCGCGACGGTCGCGTTGTACGCAGCTGGACGATCTGCCGAAGCGCGGCTTCCACATGCTGCCACGGCTCTGTCTCGCCGAAGCCTGGACATTGCACTCCTTAGGGAGGCCGACGCGGCAGGAGCAGCAATTGAGCGCGGCGTTACGGCGCGCGTATACGAACAAGATCGGTTGCGACTCGACGGCGGGGAGGAGATCGAGTGCGCTAGTCTCGTCCTCGCTACCGGCAAGCATGATCTGCGCGGCGTTTCCCGTCCGCGGGCGGAGGGCGATGCCGCGATCGGGTTGCGGTGGCGGCTGGGTGCTAGCCCGCAGCTCACTCGGCTGGTTGGCGGAAGGATCGAACTTCATCTGTTTCGCGCCGGCTATGTGGGCCTGGTGCTGCAGGAGGACGGCGCCGCCAATCTCTGCCTCGCTATGCGGCAAAGTCGCTTCGCCGAGCTGGAGAGGAGCTCCGAGCGCGTGCTGGCGGCGCTGACCGATGAATGTCCCGCGCTGGCGGATCGCATAGCGGCGGCGGGATCGATCGGGCCGGCCAATGCCGTTGCGAACGTCCCGTACGGGTGGCGCGCACGCACCACCACACCGGCCGTATACCGCGTCGGGGATCAGGCGGGCGTCATCCCGTCACTCGCCGGCGAAGGCATATCGATCGCGCTGGCAAGCGGTTCCGCCGCCGCAGAAGCCATTATGTGCGGGCAGACCGCCGAGCGATTCCAGCCTCATCTCGCGCGCCGGATGCGCAACCCGATAGGCATTGCCGGAGCATTGTGGCGCACGGCCGAGAACCCGACCGGCGCCCGCGTGATGATCGCAGCCGTTCGCACCGCGCCGGTGCTCGCCGCACTGGCCGCGCGCATGACCCGGTTGGCATGATCGCCGCAGCGCTTGTGCTTGTCGCGCAGTTCGCGCCGCGCTAATCGCAAGGCCACAGCATGGCTCGCCCAATCCGCCAGACCCCCCGACAGGCCCCGCCGCCTCCACCCGAGCCGCCCCGCCGCCAACGGAGCGGGCTGGTGAAGGCTCTGCTGACCGCGATCAAGCTTTCCGGCGCTCTGCTCCTGCTCGGCCTTGTCGCGCTCGTCGTGGCGGTCGGCATAGCGATGTCAAGCCTGCCAAGCTTCGATCAGCTCAAGTCCTCGCCCAACGGCCAGATGATCCGGGTCCATGCGGTCGACGGAACGGTCCTCGTCTCGCTCGGCCCGAGCTATGGCCAGTGGCTGAGTTCGGAACAGATCCCCGGTGTGATGAAGGACGCGATGGTCTCTGTGGAGGATCGTCGCTTCTATGAGCATCCTGGTGTCGATCCGATCGGCATCATCCGCTCGATCGGTGTGCGCGCCAAGGCCGGCCACTGGACGCAGGGTGGATCGACGATCACCCAGCAGCTCGCGCGCAACGTCTTCCTGACCAGCAACAAGACCTTCGCGCGCAAGTTCCGCGAGGGCATCATCAGCCTTGCGCTCGAGCGCAAGTTCTCGAAGGCGCAGATCCTCGAACTCTACCTCAACAAGGTTTATTTCGGCGGCGGCAGCTACGGCATCGATGCCGCCAGTCGCAAATTCTTCGGCCATGGCGCCGACCATCTAAGCTTGGGCGAAGCCTCAATAATCGCCGGGCTGGTCAAGGCGCCATCCAACTACTCGCCCACCGCTGACGCACAGGCCGCGGTCGATCGCGCGTCGGTGGTGCTGCAGACGATGGTCGAGACCGGCAAGATCACCCAGAGCCAGGCACAGGACGCGCAGCCTTCCGCGATCAAGCTCGCGCCCGAGCCCAAGCAGAACAGCGTGCGCTACTTCACCGATTGGGCCTTGCCCCAGCTCAGCACGCTGATCGACGACCAAACCGATCCGCTCGACGTGTGGACCACGCTCGATCTCTCGATGCAGCGCCAGGCCGATCGCGCGATCGAAGCCGATACGCCGGGCGGGCTGCAAGGCGCCCTGGTCTCGATGGAGCGATCGGGCGCGGTCCGCGCGATGGTCGGCGGCAAGGACTATATCTCGTCCAACTATAACCGCGCCGTGACCGCCGAGCGCCAGCCCGGATCCGCGTGGAAGCTGTTCGTCTACCTGGCGGCCATCGAGGCCGGTCACAAGCCCGATGAATCGATCGTCGACGAGCCGGTGACCATCGACGGCTGGAGCCCGCGCAATGACGAGCGCAGCTATTCCGGCCAGATCAACATCCGCACCGCATTCGCCTTCTCGCTCAACACGGTGGCGGCCAAGCTCGGCCAGATGGTGGGCTTCGACACCGTGGCCGACATGGCGCGCCGCTTCGGCATCACGACCGACATCAACACCCATCCATCGATGGTGCTCGGCACGTCCGACGTCCACCTGCTCGACATGACACGCGCGTTCGCCGAGATCGACAACAAGGGCGCGATGGTCCAGCCCTATGCGATCGAGAAGGTGATCGGGCCGGACAACAAGCTGCTTTACCAGCATACTGCGCCCGAGAACCGCGTCCTGGTCGCGCCCTGGGTGGCGCAGGAGATGACCGATCTGCTGCAGACCGCGGTTAACACCGGCACCGCGCGGGCCGCCCAGATCGGCCGGCCGGTCGCCGGCAAGACCGGCACCACCACGTCGAGCAAGGATGGCTGGTTCCTGGGCTTCTCCTCGGGGCTCACCACCGGTGTGTGGATGGGGCGCGACGACGCCCGTCCGAACCCAGGCCTCTATGGCGGCCGCGCGCCTGCGCGAGCGTTCGCGGACTACATGAAGGTCGCTGTCGCCAACCGCCCGATCGAAGCGTTCGACACCCAGGTGACGCTGCCCGAATGGCAGCTCGAACCCGACGACGAGGCTTATTACGGACAACCCGACGATGGCACCACCACGGTCGACGATAATGGCCAGACTGTCCAGCCGAGTGGCGGTCAGGATGGTGACACCGGTCAGCCGGCCGCGGACGGCGACGATCAGGGATCACAGCAGCCGCAGCAGACCAGCCCCAGGCGGCGCAGCGATGACGACGACTGGCAGGGGCCGCCCCCGCCGCCGACCCAGGGCAATCCCCAGCAGGGCCAGCGGCTCGATCAGAATTGGCTGAACGGGGTCCTCGGACGGAAGAACGCCAGCCAGGCGCCGCACGACGGCAATCAGCCCAACCAGTAGAGCTCCGCGCCATTGTGGCGCCGCCAGGCGCGTGCAGGTTCGGGATCAGCCCCGTACAGTCGCGCCTCCGCTGCCCGAAACGCCGGCGAATGATCCATGTGCAATCGGTGGGCGACTTCGTGCGCGACCGTCGAACTCAGTACGAAGGGCGGCGCCAGGATCAGGCGCCAGGTGTAGCGGATATCGCCGCGTGCCGAACAGCTGCCCCAGCGCGACTTGGGATCGCCGATTGAGACTCGCCCGATGGTGACCCCCGCGCGATCTGCCATCAAACGCGTCTCGCTCTCCAATTGCCTGAGCGCCTCGCGCCTGAGCCACGCGACGACGCGACGGGGGACTGCCTCCTCGGGTCCGCCGACGAGGAGGCGATCACTTTTCAGACGCACGATCCGCGAATGTGACGGTGACCAATCGATAGTCACGTCTGCGCCGCGAAGAGGGACCAAGCTCCCCGGCACGATCAAACGTCGCCTCGGCAGCCTCGCCAGCTGCTCCTCGACCCACGCCCGCTTGGTTTCGACCCAGGCGCGACCAGCGCGTTCGGATGCGCGCTGCGGCAAGGTCAACCGGACTGTGCCGTCGCGTGGATCGACCACGAGGCGCATCTGCCGCGCATTGGCGACGCGGCGGACGATCAGCGGCCTACGGAGGGCGCCATCGCCGAAGAAGGTTTCAGAGCTCACGCTCGACGATGTGGTTCTCGAGGTCGCCGGCCTCGTCTTCGGATACCGTCCAGCCCGTGACCGAAATCCCCGCCCGATGCACCGACGTCGGATCACCCGAGACGAGCGGATGCCAATCGCGCAGCGGCTCGCCTTGCGCGATCAGGCGATAGGCACACGTCATGGGGAGCCAGTCGATACTCGAGACGCTTCGCGGCGTCAGCCGCACGCATTCCGGCACGAAAGCATGGCGATGGCGATAATCCTTGCAGAGCCCGGTGCGCCGATCGAGCAACCGGCAGGCGACATTGGTCGGGTAGACCTCGCCCGTCGTTTCGTCTTCCAGCTTGTGCAGGCAGCATTTGCCGCACCCGTCGCAGAGCGATTCCCACTCCTCGCGGTTCATCTCGTCGAGGCGCTTAGTCTCCCAGAAACGTGTTGTCGGTACACCCATCAGCGCACCCACTGGGCGAGCGTGTCGCGGACGGCATCGGCACCCTGATCGGTCGGCACGATCACGATCGGCTGTCCGTCAGGCCCGAACAGGATGACCATGCTCGAATGGCTCATCAGATAGCCGCTCGCGCCCTTCTCGGCAGGCTGCTTGCTGTAGGAGACGGCATATTCCTTGGCGACCTTGGCGATCTCCTGCGGCGTGCCGGTGAAGCCTTTCAGCTCCGGTCCGAAGGCGGAAACATAGGTCTTCAGCACCGCGAGGGTATCGCGATCAGGATCGACGCTGATGAATATCGGTACGAGCCGCGCCGCCTTGTCTGGCGCCCCCTTTGCGAAGGCATGATAGCCCTGCATCAGCACCTGCAGCGTGGTCGGGCAGACATCCGGGCAGAAGGTGTAGCCGAAGTAGATCGCGCGATACCGGCCGGTGAAATCCTTGTCGGTCACCGCCTTGCCGTCCTGGTCGGTCAGCGTGAAGCTGCCACCGATCGCGGCACCGGCAAGCGGGGCAGTCGGCTGGCTTCGGCTGCAGCCAACCAGCGGCAACACTGCAAGCATCAGGGCAACAAGAGGAGTTCGCACGTTCATGGCAAGGCCAGCCATGCTTTGCTATGCCCGCGGATGCAAGCGAGCCCAAGGAGCAGGCGTGTGACGAAGTGGGGCGTGATTATCGGTGGGATGGCGTTGGCGTTGGTTGCGGCACCAGCCTTTGCCGACGGAATGGGATCGCCGGGCTACAACTTCATTAAGGCGGTTAAGGATCGCGACGGCGGCAAGGTGATGAGCGCGCTCGGCGCGCCCGGCACCACGGTGATCACCAGCCGCGACGACAATGGCGACACCGCGCTCCACATTGTCACCAAACGCCGTGATCTCAGCTGGATGCAGTTCATGCTGGCCAAGGGCGCCCCGACCGACGCGCGGGATCGCGACGGCAACACAGCGCTCGTGGATGCCGCGCGACTCGGCTTCGTCGACGGTGAACAGCAGTTGCTCGACATCGGTGCGCAGGTCGATCTGGCCAACAATCAGGGCGAGACGCCCCTGATCATCGCCACGCAGGCACGCGATCTTGCCTCGGTCCGGGAACTCGTATCGAGAGGGGCAGATCCGCGCATTTCGGACCACGTCGCCGGTATGTCGGCGCTCGACTATGCCAAGCGCGATGATCGCGCCGGCCCGATCCTCAAGCTGCTGCAGGACGCCAAACCAGTGGCAAAGCGGCAGGTGTCCGGCCCTACGCTCAACTGAGCGCGCCGTAGAGCGCCGCCAGTTCGGCATCGAGCCCGGCCATTGTGCGTCGTGCGGCACGCCTTGCGAACCGAAGCGTCTCGGCCTTACGCCGCGCACCGGACAACGGCCGATGTAGCGGCTCGCGAATGATCGCTGCATCATAGCGATCGGCGACGATCAGACCGGCGATCTCCGGCTGAAACGCTGCCGTCTCGAACGGCGCGAGATCGAAGCCCGGGGGCACTGCCCAGAAGAAGCGGTCGCAGTAATCAAGATATTCGGGCCATTTCGTGTCGCCGAGTAGATCGGCGCGCGAGACCTTGATCTCGACGATGGTAAGGCAGCCCTTGCCGTCGATCGCCATGATGTCGGCGCGGCGGCCGTTGCCGAGCGCGACCTCGCACAGCGCCATCGAGTCGGCGCGGAACAGCAGCCGCGACACGCCTCGCGCAACGTCCGCCGCGATCGGCGGAGCACTGGCGAAGCATTCGGAGGCCTGCGGGCTGGTAGCCATGTCGCCTGATTAGAACATCAGGCGAACAGATGGAAGCTCAGCGGAAGAAGATATGGTTGCCGAGCGAGGCGACCCTGATCTTGCCCCAACCTGGCGACACACGGCGCGCGTGGAAGAACAGAGCGGCCGGCGCGATCTGCTTCCACAACCCGGCGCGTGCGATCATTGCGACCGCGACAGCGCGCTTCCAGGCGCTGTTCTCGTGCGACGGTGTCGGGATCGAACCGCCGCGCACGAAGGAGAATTGCCCCGGCTGGCGGACCACGCCGCACACCGTGCTCGGAAAACGACCCGAAGTAGTGCGGTTCATGATCGTCTGAGCCACGGCAAGCTGACCGTTGAGCGGCTCGCCCTTCGACTCGTAATAGATCGAGGTGGCGAGGCAGTCCCCCTCGTCATCGCCGGTGGTCGCCGCCTGATGGTCGGCAACCATATCTTCGAGCGTCTGGGGGCTCTGAAGCGTCGTCGCCGGATTATTTGGGGGAGCGATCGGGGAACCGTTCGCCGCGCCGGCGGTCGAGAAGTCCGAATCCTGGGTTTGAAGAGCCTTGATATCGACGGCCAGAAGAGGCGCCGTGATCGCTGCGAGCATCACCGTGGCAGAGCCTACGGGTGCTGTGCCTTCGGCAGCGAGGGAGGGGACTGCCACGGTCACCGCCCCGAACAGGCACGAGAGAGACGCAGCCGCCAGGGCCGCGCGAGAGAAATAGCGCATTATCGTCCGCTAGACTGCGGCAAACCCCGTCCAAACCCGCATACTCTGGGCCGGCTGTGATCCCCGACTATGGAAGCCGCCTAAAAACGCGAGCGACCGCCATTACCGATTTCTGATCTGTCCGTGGCTGATGCTGCACTGCACCGTCAACCCATGGAGGTCAGTTCCGCGGCGAAGCGTGGGACTCCTGCGACATCAAGTTCGACGACCCACAGGTCGTCGTCGTTGCGCCTTCGACGATCAATGTAGCTGCTAAACGCCTCATCACCCTCAGGGCTGCTCGGCCCGGTGGCTTGCCAGCAATACTGTCCGGCGGGGTCGAGGACGCGCTCCAGAATGCACCTCGGCGTGCCTCTTTCGGCCAGAATCAGGAGGATTGCGCCCGCTTCGCCATCCCCCTTCGAGAGGACGGCTCCCGTTCCGCCACGACCTTCAACCAAGCGGATCAATGCCGAAACTTGGATCCGGGAGGCGAGTCGTGGGGTCATTTAGTAGGTTCTGGAAAGATCAGGAACGACATCGCCAATCACGCAGCGTTGCGCGACTCGCCACCGGCGAACAGCGCGTATAGCGCGTCGGCCGATCCGGCACCGCGCAGCTTGGCGACGAACGCCCGATCACGCAGCCGTCGACTCACCTTCGCCAGCGCTTTCAGATGATCGGCTCCGGCATCTGGTGGCGACAGCAGCAGGAACACGAGATCGACCGGCATTCCGTCGATCGCCGAAAACTCGACCGGTTGTGCCAGTTTGGCGAAGAAGCCGACGACGCGCTCCAACCCGTCGATCTTGCCGTGCGGGATCGCGACGCCGCCGCCGAAACCGGTCGAGCCAAGCCGCTCGCGTTCGCTCAGCCGCTCACCGATATGCTTGCCGTCAAGCGCCACCTGACGCGCCGAGATGCCGGCCAGCGTCTGGAACAGCGCCTTCTTGGAAGGCGCCGCCAGGTCGTGTAGCACCCCCTCGGGCCGCAGGATGTCGCTGAAATCGTCCATCGGTGCCTGGATAACGCGCGTCAGCCCGCCCGGTTCGGTTCGACCCAGCCGATCGTCCCGTCCCCCCGGCGGTACACCATGTTGAAGGCGCCCGTGCCCGAATTGCGGAACAGAAGCGCACCGGTGTTGCGCAGATCGAGCATCATCACCGCATCGGAGACGGTCGCGTCGGGCACGTCGACGCGGGTCTCGGCCACGATCAGCGGCGCGTCCGAAGCTTCTTCCTCGTCATCGCCGGCATTGAACACAGTGTAGCCGGCGTTGGCATCGATGCCCTCCTCGGCGCCGACGACATGGCCGGTCTTGCTCTTCAGGCGCTTCATGTAGCGACGCAGCTGCTTTTCGATCTTGCCGGCGGCGTTATCGAACGCCGGATGCGCCTCCTGGCCGTTACCCGCAGCCTTCAACACCACGCCCTGCATGACGTGGGCGACGATGTCGCAGGTGAAGCTGTCGTGCGGCCCCTTGCCGAGCGTGACGTGGGCCGACAATGCGCGGGAGAAATACTTGTCCGCGATGGCACCGAGCCGATCCGAGACATGCTCGCGAAGAGCCTCGCCGGTGTCGACCTGATGGCCGGATACGCGGATGTCCATGTTTCGTACTCCTCTTCTATCTGGCCGCGCGGGCTAGGCGTGGCCCTCCGGCGCGTCAACTGCCGGGCTGAACCCGGTCCAGATGGGATCGATCAACGTCGCGACGAACGAACGGTGCCGTTCCAGTTCTCCCTCGTTCGCGAAATGGGGACGTGGCGGTCGAACCGAACGAACGGACGGTGTCTCCCGATCGGGAGACGCTGCAGCTGCGACTGCTCTTGCGGTTGCCGAGTCGGCCAGCCCGAGGCCGATCTGGCGGCCGCCGGTAAGCTCCACATAGACTTGCGCCAGCAGCTGCGCATCCAGCAGCGCGCCATGCTTGATGCGATGGCTGCGATCGATGCCGTAGCGGGTGCAGAGCGCATCGAGGCTGTGCTTGGCGCCCGGATGACGGGTGCGCGCCATCATCATCGTGTCGATCATGCGATCGAGAGCCACGGCGGTACGGCCGCACAGACCGAGTTCGTGGTTGAGGAAGCCGAAATCGAACGTCGCATTGTGTGCGATCAGCGGCGCTTCGCCCAGGAAGGCGAGGAGATCGTCCACAGCTTCGTGGAAGCGCGGCTTATTCGAAAGGAAGGTTATCGAGAGCCCGTGGATACGCTCAGCCTCGAACGGCATGTCGCGCTCGGGGTGGAAATAGGCGTGATATGTCGCGCCGGTCTCCACCCGGTTGAACAGTTCGACGCAGCCGATCTCCACCATGCGATCGCCGGTGACGTGGCTCAGGCCGGTGGTTTCGGTATCGAAGACGATCTCGCGCATGCCCGGCAATATCGGAGTCCATGGCGCTGGAGGCAAGCGATGAGAGCGGTAACCCGTTGCTGGGTTTCGAGGCGGCCCACCCCAGTGGGAATCACGAAATCGGCACGGCGGCGCTTTTCGCGATCGGGCATCTGCCGCGCGAGGATCTGGACGAACTTCGCCTCGGTGACGCCCGGCCGTGCCAGCACCCGGCGCCGCTGCATCCACGCCGGTGCCGACACCACGACGGTGGCATCCACCCGATGTTCGGCGCGCGCCTCGAACAGCAGCGGTACGTCGTCGACGATGATCGGGTGTGCACGATACCGTCGCAGGAAGGCCGCGCGCTCCGCGCCGACGGCGGGATGCACGATGGCCTCCAGGCTGCGCAACTTCGCAACGTCGCCGAATACCGCCCGACCCAATGTTAGACGATCGACGCCCCGCGCGCCCGTGCTTCCCGGGAACGCCGCCTCGATCGCGGCGAGCAGCGCGCCTCCTGGGCCTTGCAGACGATGAACCGCGGCATCGGCATCGAAGACAGGGACGCCAGCGCGCCGGAACATCGCTGCCACGGTCGACTTGCCCATGCCGATCGACCCGGTGAGCCCGAGCAGGATCATGCCACCAGCATCTTACGCAATTCGCCATCCCGATCGCGCGGCGGCTCGACTCCGAAGAACAGGCGGAAGGCTGCTGCAGCTTGCCCGATAAGCATTTCCAGCCCGTCGATAGTCTGCAAGGCCGCCTCCTGCGCGGCCGCAAGGAAGGCGGTGTCTGGCGGTGACGTCACGATGTCGTAGACGATGCTGCCGGGAGGGGCGTGGCTGAAATCGAAGGCGAGCGGCGGCTGCCCTGTCATGCCGAGCGCGGTGGCGTTGACGATCAGGTCGAGGCAGCCGGCGCGATCGTCGAAGGCGAAGTCGGTCGGCCCACCGAAATGATCAAGCGTGGCGACATGATGCTCGCCCGGCGCGAGTTCGGCGAGCAACGCTGCGGCCTTGGAAGGATCGCGCCCGGCAAGAACGATCGTGAAGCCCTCGTCCGTCAGCGCCGAGACGATCGCGCGGGCGGCACCGCCGGTGCCGAGGATGCGGGCCATGCGGAAAAGGTGTCGCTGGCGCAGCAGCGGGCGAAGCGGCTCGAGGAAGCCTGCCGCATCGGTGTTGTAGCCGGTGAGCGTACCGTCCTCTTCATGGACGATGGTGTTCACCGCGCCGATCTTGCGAGCGATCGGATCAAGCCGGTCGAGCGTTGGCATCACCGCTTGCTTGTGTGGCATGGTCACGTTGCAACCACGCCAGCAGAGATCGCTGCGGCGCTCGTCGATATAGCGGGCCAAACCCACCGCACTCACGTGAGCACGTCGATAAGTCTCCTGCCTGCCGAGCGCCTGTAGCCAGAAGTTATGGATGATGGGCGACTTGGACTGGGCGATCGGGTCACCGATCACCTCGGCATAGCCAGCGCTCATGTCGCCATCTCGCCAATGTCGCGCAACCAGCCGAGCAAGGGCAGCAACGGCATGCCCAGGATCGTGAACTGGCTTCCCTCGATCTTGGAGAAGAGCTGCACCCCCCGCCCCTCGATGCGGAAGCAGCCCACGCAGGCGGAGATTGCCGGCCATTCGGCATCGAGATAGGTTTCGAGAAAGGCATCCGAGAAGTTGCGGACGTAGAGCTTGGCATCGTCGACATGCCGCCACACCGGCACCCCGTCTCGCCCGCCGACAACTGCGCTTATCAGCCGGTGAGTACCGCCCCGCATCAAGCGCAATTGCTCGGCGGCGCGCTCCCGTGTGTCCGGCTTGTCGAGCATTGTACCGTCGGCAAGTGCCACGCTCGAGTCGCTACCGATCACGGTGCGGCTTGGTGCGCGGCGCGAGACTGCAACCGCCTTCAGTTCGGCCAGCGCATCGGCAAGAGCGCGGGCGTCGATCCCCTCGGCCTTGAGCGCGTTCTTGGCGGCATCCTCATCAACTTGCGGCCGAACGACTTCGAACGCCACGCCTGCCGCTTCGAGCATCATGCGGCGCGAGAGGCTGCCCGATGCCAGGATGATCATGCGCGGACAGCCACCTTCTCGCGCCGCTCGGTGGCGAGGTTGATGATCGCCGCCGCGGTCTCCTCGATCGATCGCCGGGTGACGTCGATCACCGGCCAGCCATGATCCGAGAACATGCGGCGCGCGTAGGCGAGCTCGCGCGTCACCCGGTCCTGATCGACATAGGCGGTCTCGGTCTTCTCGTTCAGCGACAGCAGCCGGTTGCGGCGGATCTGGATCAGCCGATCGGTGCTGGTGGTCAGGCCGACGACCAGCGGCTTGACCAGCCTGAACAGAATCGGCGGCGGCGGGCTTTCCACCACGAGCGGGATATTGGCCACGCGGAAGCCGCGATTGGCGAGATATATTGAGGTCGGTGTCTTGGAAGAACGCGACACGCCGGCGAGCACGATGTCCGCCTCCTCCCACTCGTCGGACGCAACGCCATCGTCGTGCGCGATCGTATAGTGGATCGCCTCGACCCGATCGAAATAGGCGGCATCCAGGGTATGCTGCATGCCGGGCCTGGTGATCGTCTCCTTGCCGAGCAGGCGGGATAGCGCATCGATTACCGGATCGAGCGCAGACACGGCGTGCAGGCCCATGGCGTGACAGCGCAATTCAAGCTTCTTGCGCACCGCTGAATTGACCAGCGTGTAGATGACGAGCCCAGGTTTGGAAGCGATCTCCAGCAGGACACGATCGAGATGACCTTCGGACCGCACCATCGGCCAGAAATGCTTGACCGCCTCGACGCCCTCGAACTGGGCAAGCCCCGCCTTGGCGACATTCTCCAGCGTCTCGCCTGTCGAATCGGATAGCAGATGAAGATGCAGGCGGGTCATGTCTCCCAGATTTATCCTTGTCCCACGCCATGATCGCGAAACGCTGTGGATAAGCATGGGTGTCCCCTGCCGACAAGCCGGTGTCTCGTCCGATGCCCCAGATTCGCTACCACTGTGCGACGCTGGCAGGATGATCCATCCACAGCTAGAGCGAGATACTCCCAGATTGTGGATAAGGGGGATCGTTCGATCGACTCGCGCACACGGCCCGAGTCGACACGCCGGCACGCTGTTGGCAATCGACCGTCGGGCGAATAAACCCCGCGTGCCGCAGGCCCTACTGACTCTCAACAACCTCTGATTCAAATAAGGATATCTATGGGGTTCCCGACCGGGCAGACGCCTGACCGTCCGCTGCTCGCCGTGCTGCGCGGCGAACGGCGTGATCCGCCGCCGGTCTGGCTGATGCGCCAGGCCGGGCGCTACCTGCCCGAGTATCGCGCTCTGAGGGCGGACAAGGGCGGCTTCCTCGAGCTGTGCTATGATCCTGACAGTGCTGCGGAGGTGACGCTCCAGCCGATCCGCCGCTTCGGCTTCGACGGCGCGATCCTGTTCTCCGACATCCTGGTCATCCCGCACGCGTTGGGGCAGGACCTAAGCTTCGCCGCCGGCGAGGGACCCCGCCTGGCACCGCCGCTGAAGGACAGCTCGCTGGAGGCTCTCAGAGCGGCCCCTGAGCGCCTCCAGCCGATCTACGAGACCGTGAGACGGGTCGCCGCTGCTTTGCCGCCTGAGACCACCTTCCTGGGCTTTGCAGGCGCGCCCTGGACCGTGGCAACCTACATGGTAGCCGGCGAGGGATCGAGGGATCACGCCGATGCCCGCACTATGGCCTATCGCGATCCGGCAGCGTTCCAGGCGATCATCGATGCGATCGTCGATGCCACGATCACCTATCTTGGCGGCCAGATCGAGGCGGGCGTGCACGCCGTCCAGATCTTCGACAGCTGGTCCGGCAGCCTTGCGCCTGCCGAGTTCGATCGGTGGGTGATCGCGCCGACGGTAAGGATCGTCGAGGCCCTGCACGCGCGTTATCCAAACGTGCCGGTGATCGCCTTCCCCAAGGGCGCCGGTGGTCGGCTTGCCGCCTATGCCAGTGAGGTTCGGCCTGACGCGATCGGGATCGATGAGGCGGTCGATCCGGCATGGGCAAACTCGGTGCTGCCCACTGGCTTGCCGGTGCAAGGCAATCTTGATCCGCTGGCGCTGCTGGCTGGCGGCGACCCGCTCGAGAATGCGGTGACACGGATCCGAGAGGCTTTCGCTTACCGTCCGCATGTGTTCAATCTTGGCCATGGTATCGGCCAGTTCACGCCGGTAGCGCATGTCAGGCGATTGCTGGAACTGGTGAGGGCGCGATGAACGGGATGATTGATTGGCTTGGTGCGGCGTACCCATGGGTTAAGGCTGCGCACCTGATCTTCGTGATCTTCTGGATTGCCGGTCTGTTCATGCTGCCGCGCTTCCTGATCTACCAGACCCAGACGGTGCATGGATCGCCCGAGGACCTCGCCTGGGTCGATCGGGTCGGCAAGCTCCGCCGGATCATCCTCACGCCGGCCATGATCCTTGTCTGGGTGCTGGGGCTGTGCCTGGCCTTCAACATCGGGGCCTTCGATCAAGGCTGGTTCCACGCCAAGCTGGCGCTCGTGCTCGCGCTGTCCGGCTATCACGGCTGGGCAGTAGGCGCCGCCCGCAAGATCGCGCGCGGCCATCGCCCTGCCAGCGAAACGGCGCTGCGCTGGATGAACGAAATTCCGGGGATTGCGACGGTACTGATCGTCATCCTGGTGATCGTGAAACCCTTTTAAGTGGCGCCTCGGAACCCCGCTTGCCACACGCCACCGCGCATCCCATATCAGTTGGGCGTACGGATCGCAGGCTTGCTTGACTTGCTCGAAGCTGCGCCGTAACCGCCGATTCAAGGCCGGCCGCGTTCCTCGCGGACCCCTCATTTTCCGACATCGACGTGTCCTCGTCCATTCCCCGTCGCGAAATCCTCAGGACCTAACTACCCCCTATGCATCTCAAAGACCTCAAGAAGACCGCTCCCGCCGACCTCGTAACGATGGCCGAAGAGCTCGGCGTCGAAGGCGCCTCCACGCTGCGCAAGCAAGACCTCATGTTCGCTATCCTGAAGGAACAGGCCGAACAGGGTGACATGATCATGGGCGAGGGCACGATCGAAGTGCTGCCCGACGGCTTCGGCTTCCTGCGCTCGCCCCAGGCCAATTACCTCGCCGGCCCCGATGACATCTATATCTCGCCCAACCAGGTGCGGAAATTCGGGCTTCGTACCGGCGACACCGTCGAAGGCGAGATCCGCGGACCGAAGGACGGCGAGCGCTATTTTGCGCTGACCCGGCTCATCTCGATCAATTTCGACGATCCCGATGTCGTCCGCCACCGGGTGAATTTCGACAACCTCACCCCGCTCTATCCCGAACGCAAGCTCAGCCTCGATACACTTGACCCGACGGTCAAGGACAAGTCGGCCCGGGTGATCGATATCGTCTCACCGCAGGGCAAAGGCCAGCGCACGCTGATCGTGGCCCCGCCGCGCGTCGGCAAGACGGTGATGCTGCAGAACATCGCCAAGGCGATCACCGACAACCATCCCGAAGTGTTCCTGATCGTGCTGCTGATCGACGAGCGGCCCGAGGAAGTCACCGACATGC
>CAXTBZ010000045.1:0-21624 GCA_964242855.1 uncultured Sphingomonadaceae bacterium | reverse complement strand
GATGGCGGGGCCGCAGCTGGTCGTGCCGATCCTCAACGCGCGCTTCCTGCTCAATGCGGCCAACGCGCGCTGGGGCAGCCTGTACGACGCGCTGTACGGCACCGATGCGCTCGGCTCGCTTCCGCCAAGCGGCGGCTATGACAAGGCGCGGGGCGCTGAGGTGGTCGCGCGCGCCAAGGCGTTCCTCGACGAGGCGGTGCCGCTGGCTTCTGGCACCTGGGCAGATTTCGCGGGCGGCGATCCGGTGTTGGGCGATCCAGCCCAACTGGTCGGTCGCAGCGGCGACAATCTGTTGTTCCGTCACCATGGTCTGCACATCGAGGTCGTGATCGATCCCGCATCACCGATCGGTGCGGAAGATCCTGCTGGCATTGCCGACGTCATTCTCGAGTCCGCGCTCACCACGATCTGCGATCTCGAGGACTCGGTTGCGGCTGTTGACGCAGAAGACAAGGTCGCCGCCTATGCCAACTGGCTGGGGCTGATGAAGGGCGATCTGGAGGCCAGCTTCGCCAAGGGCGGCCAAACGCTCACCCGCACGTTGGAGGCGGATCGCACCTACACCGCGCCCGACGGATCGAAACTCACGCTCCCCGGCCGCTCACTGCTTTTTGTTCGCAATGTCGGCCACCTGATGACCAGTCCGGCCGTGCTGCTGCCCAACGGTTCGGAGGCGCCCGAGGGCATTCTCGACGGCATCGTCACGTCGCTGATCGCTCTGCACGATCTGAAACGGCAGGGGCGGTTCGCCAACGGCCGCGCCGGCTCCATCTACATCGTCAAGCCCAAGATGCACGGGCCGGAAGAGTGCGGCTTCACCGACAAGCTGTTCGATGCGATCGAGGATCTGCTGGCGCTGCCCCGCCACACCATCAAGGTCGGCGTGATGGACGAGGAGCGCCGCACATCGGCCAACCTCGCCGCCTGCATCGCGGCGGTGAAAGGTCGCATCGTGTTCATCAACACCGGCTTCCTCGATCGCACCGGCGACGAGATGCATACATCGATGCAAGCCGGTCCAATGATCCGCAAGGGCGAGATGAAGGGGTCCGAGTGGATTACCGCCTACGAGAGTCGCAACGTCGCCATCGGCTTGGCGTGCGGGCTCGCCGGCAAAGCACAGATCGGCAAGGGCATGTGGGCGGCACCGGATCGCATGGCCGACATGCTCGATCAGAAGATCGCTCATCCCAGATCCGGCGCGACCACCGCGTGGGTGCCTTCGCCGACCGCGGCAACGCTGCACGCGATGCATTACCACGCTGTCGATGTGGCAGCGCGCCAGCAGGCCATAGCCAACGATCCGGTGCCGCCTCTCGCCGATCTGTTGAAGGTGCCGCTCGCTTATGGCCACAATTGGTCGCCCGACGAGATCACCGCCGAACTCGACAATAATGCGCAAGGCATTCTCGGTTACGTCGTGCGCTGGGTCGATCAAGGCGTGGGTTGCTCCAAGGTGCCCGATATCCACGACATCGGGTTGATGGAGGATCGCGCGACGCTCCGGATCTCGTCGCAGCACATGGCGAACTGGATGCTCCACGGCGTCGCCAGTGCGGCGGAAGTGGACGCAGCGCTGATCCGGATGGCGGCAAAGGTAGACGAGCAGAATGCGGCCGACCCGGCCTACTCGCCGATGTCCGGCCATGAGGCGGACAGCCTTGCCTTCCAGGCGGCGCGCGCTTTGGTGTTCGAGGGCGTCGATCAGCCCAGTGGCTATACGGAGCCACTACTCCACCGCTTTAGGCAGCAGGTAAAACAGAGGACCTGATCCCTCGGTTCAGTAAAGCCAGACGCCTGCCTTAGCAGATAAATGGCATGTGCAGTAAAGTGAGTTGCAAGATGAAACGTCTTGTACTTGCATTTGCCTCGCTATTTACTTTGCAGCGCCGTGTGGTAGCATCCGGCATGCCATCGGAAGAATGGTAGTCAGGAGACATGCGATGGAACATCTCAGTCCAGCGATCTGCGACGTCGAGTTCCGGATGCTCTGTATTATGAGCGCCATTTCGCTCGCGATATCCGGCACGGTGATTTTCCTGCTGGTCTAAGTCGCGTCCCCCTCACTCTCCTGTTGTGTCTAGCCGGCTGTTCTCCTCGGCGGGGCTGGAAAGTCGTGGCGGCCGCCGATAAGGGAACGCTGTCCCGTACCCAGGAGCAGCGATGTCCGCAGCGGCCGTACCAATCTTTGCTGTAGAGCCCCATCCGGCAGTGATGGCGACGGCTGCGCGCGTCGCATTGCTCGAGGATCCCGGCTTTGGTCGCGTGTTCACCGATCACATGGTGACGGTGAAGTGGACCGAAGCGGAGGGCTGGCATCAGGCCATGGTCGGCCCGCGCAGGCCTTTCATGCTCGATCCCGCCTGTGCCGTGCTCCACTACGCGCAGGAGATATTCGAGGGCATGAAGGCCTATCGTCTGGATGACGGCGGCGTCGGCCTCTTCCGTCCCGATCAAAATGCGAAGCGGCTGAACGCATCGGCTGCGCGCATGGCCATGCCCGAAGTTCCCGAAGCACTGTTTCTTGCCGCGATCGAAGCGCTGGTGAAGATCGACGAAGCCTGGATCCCTGAAGGCGAGGGAAGCCTCTATTTGCGCCCCTTCATGTTCGCCTCGGAGGCTTTTCTAGGCGTCAAACCGGCTGGAGAGTTCATCTTCTGCGTGATCGCGTGCCCGGTCGGCGCTTATTTCAAGGGCGGCAAGCGAGCCATTTCGCTGTGGGTTTCGGATCATCTCAACCGTGCTGGCCCCGGCGGCACCGGAGCTGCCAAATGCGGCGGGAACTATGCCGCCAGCCTGATGGCGCAAGCCGAAGCGACTCGACATGGCTGTGATCAGGTGGTGTTCCTAGACGCGGTCGAGCATCGCTGGATCGATGAACTGGGTGGGATGAACATCTTCTTCCTGTTCGACGATGGCCGGCTGCGTACCCCGCCGCTTACCGGCACGATCCTGCCCGGCATTACCCGTGCCTCGATCCTGGCGCTGGCAAAGGACAAGGGGATGGACGTGGCGGAAGAGCCTTACTCGATCGATCAGTGGCGTGCCGATGCGCAGAGCGGGCGGCTGCGTGAGGTATTCGCCTGCGGTACTGCGGCCGTGCTTACTCCGATCAGCGAGGTGAAAAGCAGCGCCGGCAATTTCGTGATCGGCAACGGCAATGGCGGTTCCGTCACCGACACGATCAAGGCCGAACTGGTCGATATCCAACGCGGCCGGTTGCAGGGCCCCGACGGGTGGTTACGCCGCGTCGCCTAGCTTCCACCAGAGCTTCAGACATCAAGGATAGCGCACCGGCTTCGGATCTTCGGGCAGCGGGATGAACTCGTCGTCTTCGGGCACGCGAGCGAATCGGTTGGCCCGCCAATCCTCCTTGGCCTGTTCGATCCGCTCTGGATCGCTCGAGACGAAGTTCCAGAAGATCGAGCGCTCCTCAGGGACAGGCTCGCCGCCGACCAGCATCAATCGAGCGGAGTGGGCCTCGGCGCGCAAGATGATCTCGGCGCCAGGCTTCAGTACGACAAGCTCGTGCGGAGAAAAGCCCCCAGTCTGCCCTTCGACCGTGATGGTGCCTTCGATCACGTATACGGCACGCTCGACATGCTCGACAGCCACTTTGTAGCGGCCGCCGGGCGCAAGCAGGATGTCGGCATATACCAGGTCGGAGAAGGTAGGCACGGGCGAGCGCAACCCATCCGATGCACCCGCGATCAGCGTGAGCTTCACGCCCTCCGCTTCGATCGTCGGGATGTCGTGCGCCTTGGTATGGGAGAATGACGGCGCGGTCTCCTCGTGGGCCTTCGGCAGCGCGATCCAGGTCTGGAGGCCGTAGAGGCTTGTACCAGCCTCACGCAGTTCCGGCCGTGTGCGTTCGGAGTGGACGATTCCCGATCCCGCCGTCATCCAGTTGACCTCGCCGGGCCGGATCGCCTGGACCGAGCCCACCGAATCACGATGCATGATCTCGCCTTCGAGCAGATAGGTGACGGTCGCGAGGCCGATATGCGGATGCGGGCGCACGTCCAGGCCGCGACCGTCCGTAAAGGTGGCGGGACCCATCTGATCGAAGAAGATGAAAGGTCCGACCATTCTACGATGCGCGGAAGGCAGCGCGCGGCGTACCGAAAAGCCGTCGCCAAGATCGCGGGTGGGCGGCAGGATCACCATGTCGATGCCATCCAGATCGTGAGAACGCAGGGTCATGGGTGATCCTTTTGGTCATGGTCGCGACGGGAAAACGAAGTCCGGGTGGCCTCGGCGGAGCAGCGGGGCGCTACTTCGCCTTTTCTACATCAAGCCCCGTCCACCAACACCAGTTCACTGTCTGCGAGCGCGGTGACGGTCAGCGTTTCGACCGCTGAGATCGCCACGCCATCGCGTGCGTTAGCGCGGACGCCGTCGATTTCCACGGCGCCGCTAGCAGGCACGAGATAGGCGCGCCGGTGCTTGCCCAGCGGGTAGGTCGCAGACTCGCCCTCGTTGAGCGTTGCCGCCACGATCCGCGCATCGGTACGGATCGGCAGCGCATCGCCATCATCGGCGAAGCCGGAGGCGAGCGTCACGAAGCGGCCAGCGCGGTCATCCTTGGGAAACGGGCGTGTACCCCAAGCCGGCGTTTCGCCACCACGGGTGGGGACGATCCAGATCTGGAACAGCGTGGTGGCCACGTCCTCCGCGTTATATTCCGCATGCGTGATCCCGGTGCCGGCCGACATCACTTGTACGTCGCCCGCCTCGGTCCGCCCCTCATTGCCAAGGCTGTCCTTGTGCGTGATCGCACCGGAGCGGACATAGGTGATGATCTCCATGTCGCGATGCGGATGCGCTGGAAAGCCGCTGTTCGGAGCAATCACATCGTCGTTCCAGACGCGTAGATTGCCCCAGTTCATCCGTTTGGGATCGTGGTAATCGGCAAATGAAAAGTGGTGTTTGGCGTTCAGCCATCCGTGGTTCGCGCCACCCAGCGTGGCAAACGGGCGAAGCTCGATCATCAGGGTCTTCCTTGTCGGCGGCGTCATGCCGGCCTCTTGCTCGCGTATATGAGAAGCTGTCGGCCTTCTGAATAGCGGCATAATTACAGGTTCATTGTTCCACTTTATGGAACATGGGTCGGACATTGCCGTGGTACGTTGACGCGGCTGAACATGGCGATGGAGAGCAACATGCGTAGGATCTGCTGGAGGTTGACGACTGCGGTGGGTGCAGCGCTCGCGCTTGCGGGATGCAACAAGTCCTCGACGGTCACAAACGATGCCAGCGCCGATCAGAACACCGCGTTGCCGGCGCTGCCTGAGGCCGTACCGATGCAGACGGGACCAGCCGCACCTCCGGCGATGGCGCCCGCGGCAAATGCGCTGCCGATGTCATCGCGGGTCAGCCTCGCCAGTGTGCCACAGCCATCGGACGCCTACGCTTTTGCTGATCGGGCGAGTGGCTTCAACGATGCGATCGGCGATGCGCCGCCGGATTATGCCTTCGATTACAACGGCGTCAGCCCGTGGGCGTGGCAGACCAGCGATGGCGACACAGAGTTCGCCGAGCCGGTCGCTGGCGGTTACCGTACCTATTACTATCAGCCTGGAGCGGACTCTCCCTATCTCGTGCGCGATCCGTCCTACAGCTATGCCTATGACGGCCCGAGGCTCGTGGCGGTCTATGGCGCGGGGGGTGCCTTGCTGGCCGCCGCGGCATACCGCGAACACGTAGACGCGGCATCGCGCTACCGGGAGCGTGCCGCAGACCTTTACCGGGCGTCACGCGAGCGCGAGCATCGTGGCGTCGTCGCCTCGAACTGGGCTGCGCGCCGTTCCGAGATATCAGCAGAACAAGCGAGCTGGGCCGCCGATCGGGCACGCCAGGCCGATTGGCAGGCCTATCACCAGTCGCACGAAGCCGCCGAGCGTGATCATTGGGATGCAGAACGCCAGCGGAGATCAAGCGAGGCGCAGCGCTTCACGGCTTGGCAGCAGGAAGATTTCCGCGGCGCGCAACCCGGAAGCAAGCCGATTACAGATGGAACCCGGCACGATGACTATCGAGCAACGGGGGAGGGGCAGGCCGCGCGACCCGAGGCGCGACGCCAATTGCAGCCGGAACGCCAAGCCGCGCGACCCGAGGCGCCACGCCAATTGCAGCCGGAACGCCAAGCCGCTCGGCCCGAGGCGCGACCCCAATTGCAACCGGAACGTCAGGCCGCTCACCCTGAGGTTCGATCACAAATTCAGCCGGAACGCCAAGCCGGCCCATCCGGCAATCCGCGCATCGATGCTCGTCCGCAGCGGGAGCGGGAAGGCGTGGCCCTAGATGCTCGCCAAGACCAGCGTGGAAAGGTTGACGACCATCAACCGAAGCGGAACGCTCAACCCGATTTTCCGAAAGCCACCCATGTAGCTCTGCCGCCGGCTCACGGATCGGCATCGCGCGTCGAGCCGCGTCCACTTGGCCGAGCGGATCAGGAGCACCCTCGCGGCGAGGGTCACAGCGATCGACCGAGCAACCAGCAGGCAAAGGAGAGGGCTGTGCCTCATCCGTCGCTTCCGGCCCGTGTACCCGCACCTGCACCTGAACGGCACGCAGCAGATCATCAGCGCCCCCCGGCTGGCGCTCCGCCCCGCGACAATGGACGCCGGAACGATCGCGGATGATAGCTGGCGATCTGCTTGCGCTCATGCTTGAAAGGGATCGATGTTGCGGGAGACGATGATGCGCAGGCGAGCTCCATGTTGAGATTGGTTGGCGCCGACGGGGATGAGGTCGCAAACCTCGCGAGCGCGATCTGGGCAGACATGTGTGAGCCGACGAAGGAGGAGATCACCGAGGTCGAGAAGCGATACGATGTCCGCATCCCGACCAGAGATCAGCTGTCCGAAATCGAAGCGTCCAGCCGACTGCGATCGAACAAGGGCAAGCTGATCATGTCGGCGCCGTTGATCGCCAAGCACGGCGCGATGGGCGTGCTCTCACCCACTGGTTTCCTGCTGCTACCCGACGCGCTGATCACGGTGCGTTTCTGCCAGATGTCGGCCTTCGACGAGGTGCAGGACGCGATTGAGAAGGGCGACCGGGCAGTGGGCGGACAGGAAATACTTGTCCGCCTGCTCGAGGAGATCGTCGACCGGTCGGCCGATCGGCTGGAGCGTGTCGCAGAGGAGCTGGCCAACGCCAGCCACGCGATCTTCCGGGAGCCGGAGGAAGACAGCAGGCAGCACCGTCTCGGCCGCGAAACCCGGCGTCTGCGCCGCCTGATGATCGACGTGGGGCGCGCCAGCGAGCAGATGGTGAAGGTCCGTCACGCCTTTCTCGCAATCGGGCGCATCGCCAATTTCGTGCTCGATCGCTGCGAGCCCAGGATCGCCGATGGGCTGCGCGAACGGTTAGGCTCGGTGAAGCACGACATCGAATCGCTCGACGAATTCGAAAGCTCATTGACCGGACGCGTTCAGTTGCTGCTCGACGCTGCGACAGGCTTCATCTCGATCGAGCAGAATGACGTGGTGAAGGTGCTGACCGTCGTATCCGTGGCCGGTGTGCCGCCGGTGCTGATCGCGGGCGTGTACGGCATGAACTTCAAATACATGCCCGAACTCGACTGGCATTGGGGCTACCCGCTTGCCTTGTTGCTCATGGTGTTCTCGACGATCATCCCGGTCTTGTGGTTCAAGTATCGCGACTGGATGTAACCCGCGCCAGGATGGCTGCGAGCTTGGTCACCAATGCGGGATCGCGCGCGGCAGGTGGCGTAAGGAGCGCCTGATCGAGCACCGTGTCGATCGGTGAAGGTGTTCGCTCCTCCGGCAGCGCCTCTGCCAAGGACTGGACGAGCCGCCGCGCCGTTGCGGCGTTGACCTTCATCTGCGACACGATGTCTGTCGCGACTACGCCCGCTTCCTCTTCACGCCAGCAATCGAAATCGGTGACCATGCCGACGAGCGCGTAGGGAAGCTCAGCCTCGCGGGTGAGGCGCGCCTCGGGCATGGCGGTCATGCCGATGACGTCGGCGTCCCACTGCCGGTAGATTCGGCTTTCGGCACGGGTCGAGAACTGCGGCCCCTCCATCGCCAGATAGGTCGCGCCGGTGGTAACTGACCCACCAGCCGTCTCGATCGCGGCAGCGGCGAAGGCGGAGAGGCGGGGGCAGACGGGGTCTGCCAGCGACACATGCGCGACGAGGCCGGTGCCGAAGAAGCTCGCTGGCCGCGCCACCGTCCGATCGATGAACTGGTGGACCACCGCAAATCGACCCGGCGGTAGCTCCTCGCGGAGTGATCCAACCGAGGAGATGGCGAGCAGATCGGTCGCGCCAAGCCGCTTAAGCGCATCGATATTGGCGCGCGCGTTGATCTCCGAGGGCGGAATATGGTGGTGCCTACCGTGACGAGGCAGAAACAGCAGCCGGGCGAAACCGATGCGACTCTCGACGATCGTGTCGGACGGCGCTCCCCATGGCGTGGCGATGTCGTGCCGCTCGATCACCTCGAGCCCGGGCATCGCATACAGGCCCGAGCCGCCGATGATGCCGATCGTCCATTGCGCCATGCTGTCCATCCCGGTTGACGGCTGCCCTGCAGGGCAGCAAGGCCCCGCGATGCGCTTCTTCTCCGACAACGCCGCCGCCGTCCATCCCGCCGTGCTCGACGCGATGGTGGCGGCCAACCATGTTGACACCGCCTACGACGGCGACGTGCTGAGCAAACGGCTCGACGGCGTGGTCTCCGATCTGTTCGGGGTTGATTGCGCCGCGATGTGGGTCTCGACCGGTACCGCAGCGAACTGCCTGGCGCTTGCCAGCATGGTGCCCCCGCATGGTGGCGTGTTCTGTCATCGCGAGGCCCACATCAACACCGACGAGGCTGGCGCGCCGGAGTTCTACACCCACGGTGCCAAGCTGATCCCGCTCGATGGCGCGGGTGCCAAGGTGACGCCGGACGTGGTGTATGCGGCACGCAAGGCGATCGCGCGTGACGTGCACCGCGTCCAGCCCCACGCGCTGTCGATCACCAACGCTACCGAATACGGGCTCGTTTACCGGCCGGACGAGGTCGCCGCACTTGGTGAAGCTGCGCGTGAGATTGGGCTTGGCTTCCATATGGACGGCGCGCGCTTCGCCAATGCGATGGCGACGCTCGGCTGCCACCCGGGCGAGGTGACATGGCGCGCCGGGGTCGAGGCGTTGAGCTTCGGCTTCGTCAAGAATGGCGGTTTGTCGGCCGAACTGCTGGTGTTCTTCCGCAAGGAATGGGCGGAAGTTGCAAAGATCCGCCGCAAGCGGGCGGGGCACCTCAATTCGAAGGGCCGATACCAGGCGGCGCAACTGCTCGCCCTGATCGAAGAGGATCGCTGGCTGGCCAACAGCAGATCCGCCAATGCCGGCGCCGCGGCGATCGCAGGCGCGGCACAGGATCGGCTCCTCTACCCCGTGGAAGCCAATGAGCTGTTTCTGCGCCTCAAGCCAGAAGAGGCTGCTGCCCTTCGAGACTCCGGTTTCGACTTCTACGACTGGGGAGAAGGCGAGGCGCGGATCGTCGTGTCCTGGGATCAGCCTCAGGCCGAGATCGAAGCGCTGGCAGCGGCGATCCGCGCGCTCGGATGAGCGACACGCTCGCCGGCACCCGCCCGCTCGGCGCGCGATCGCGGGCGCGGGTGGCGATCCCGTTCCTCGTCTGCACCTTGGTCTGGTCGTCGACCTGGCTGGTCATACGCTTCCAGCTGGGTGTGGTGCCGGCAAGCTGGTCGGTCACCTATCGCTTCCTGATCGCCTGTGTCGCCATGATGGGGTACGCGCGGGTGACCGGCGCATCGTTGAGGCTGAACGCTCGCCAGCACGGCTTCGCGGCGCTCTATGGCATCGCGCAATATTCGCTGAATTATTATGCGGTCTATGTCGCCGAGATGACGGTGACGTCCGGGCTGGTCGCGGTGGTGTTCGCGCTGCTGCTCGTGCCCAACGCGCTGTTTGCCTGGCTATTTCTCAAGCAGGGCGTGTCCCGCGCGTTCCTGCTCGGATCGGCGGTGGCTATGATCGGGCTCGTCCTGCTGTTCGGCCACGAGATGCATGTCACGACCTCCCGCACGGCGCTCGGTCGCCACGCGATCGTGGTGGGGATCGGCTGGTCGCTGGCGGCGGTGCTGTTCTCCTCCATCGCCAACGTCATGCAGGCCGGCAAGCAGGCGAGCGCCATCCCGGTGGCGACGTTGATCGCCTGGGGCATGGCATGGGGCGGATTGTTCGACGCCGTCGCGGCCTGGGTGATCGACGGGCCGCCGGTGATCGATGCCAACCCCGCTTACTGGCTCGGAACGCTTTATCTGGCGCTGATCGGATCGGCGCTGGCGTTCAGCTGCTACTTCATCGTCATCCGCGCAGTCGGCCCGGGGCGTGCCGCCTATTCGAGCGTGCTGAGCCCGGTGCTGGCGATGCTGCTGTCCACCTTGTTCGAAGGCTATCGATGGTCCCCTCAGGCAGCCGCGGGCGGGTTGCTTTCGATGCTCGGGCTGCTCGTGGCGCTGCGTGCGAGGCAATCGGCAAGTCCCGCGCGGTAATCGGGAAAGCGCGGGCTCCACTCGAGCAGGCGTTTGGCCTTGCCGTTCGCGATCCTGCGGTTTTCGGCATAAAAACCGCGCGCCATCTGCGAAAGCTCCGCCGCCTCGATCTCTTGCAACGGAGGCGGCGGCACACGCAGCAGGCGGCACGCCTCTTCGATGACCGCGTTCTGCGAGCAGGGATGATCGTCCGCGATGTTGTATGGCCCCGGCGGAGCAGCGAGCGCACCGATCACCGCGTCGACGATGTCGTCGACATGGATGCGGCTGAACACTTGACCGGGCAGGTCGATGCGATGCGCCCGGCCTTCCGCCACCCGCTCCAGCGCCGATCGGCCCGGGCCGTAGATCCCCGGCAGGCGGAAGACGTGAGCGGCGAGCGCCTGCCAGGCGTTATCCGCATCGGCGCGAGCCGAGCGCCTGCCGATGCCGATCGGGGCTCCTTCGTCTACCCAGGCGCCCTGCGTGTCGCCGTAGACGCCGGTCGACGAGAGATAGCCGGTCCAGCCTTTCCTCCCGGCAAGCAGGGCGCCGTAGCGGGCAAGCACCGGGTCGATGCCATTCGCATCCGGCGGCACGGAGGAAAGCACGTGCGTGGCCCCGGCCAGTGCGGTGCGAACGGCATCCTCGTCCGAGAAGGCGATCGCCTCGTCATCCGCAACACGTCGCGTGCCTTTTACCACCCACCCGTCCTTCGCGAGACGAGCGGCAAGGCGCGATGCGGTGTAGCCCAGACCGAAGATGAGGATCGACGCCATGCCTTGGCGTTGTAACCCGGCTTGGGCCTCCTTAGAAGTTGTCTCATGGATCAACACAGCGCCATCGCGACCTCACCCGCCCCGACCCTTCGCTCCGATTATCGACCGCCCGCGTGGCTGGTGCCGGCAATCCGCCTGGAGTTCGCGCTCGACGCGGCCGAGACGCGCGTTCGTGCACGGCTCGAGGTGGAGCGCAATACCGCCGACGGGGCGCCGGCCGGGCCGCTGACGCTTGCCGGTGCGCTCGGTATGTCGCCGCTTTCGGTAGCGGTCGACGGGCGGCTGCTCGACCGGAGCGAGTGGCAGATCGAGGATTGCCAGCTTTCGATCGATCTTCCTGGTGCTGCACACATCGTCGAAACCGAAGTCTCGCTCAGCCCGGCGACCAACACCCAGCTGATGGGCCTGTACGCATCGGGCGGCCTGCTCTGCACGCAATGTGAGGCCGAGGGGTTCCGCCGCATCACCTTCTTCCCCGATCGGCCGGACGTCCTCAGCCGCTACACGGTGCGGATGACCGCCGATCGCGCATTATGTCCGGTGCTGCTCGCCAACGGCGATCTGGTCGGCGAAGGGGAGATGGACGATGGTCGTCACTGGGCGGAGTGGCGCGATCCGTTTCCCAAGCCCTGCTATCTCTTCGCGATGGTCGCCGGCGATCTCAAGGCCAATCGCGACAGCTTCACGACCATGTCCGGCCGCACGGTTCAGCTCGGCATCTGGGTGCGCGAGGCCGATCTGCCGAAAACCGCCCATGCCATGGCTGCGCTGAAAGCCGCGATGGCGTGGGACGAACGGGTCTATGGTCGCGAGTATGATCTCGGCATCTTCAACATCGTGGCGGTCGCCGATTTCAACTTCGGCGCGATGGAGAACAAGGGCCTCAACATCTTCAACTCGCGCTACATCCTCGCCGACCCGGAAACGGCGACGGATGCGGATTACGATGCGATCGCCGGCGTTGTGGCTCACGAGTATTTCCACAATTGGTCAGGCAATCGCGTCACCTGTCGGGACTGGTTCCAGCTCTCGCTGAAGGAAGGCTTCACCGTCTTCCGCGATCAGGAGTTCATGGCCCACCAGGGTAGCCGCGCGGTCAAGCGGATCGAGGATGTCCGCGTCCTGCGCGCCGCGCAATTTCCCGAGGATGGCGGCCCCCTTGCGCATCCCATCCGCCCGGACTCGTACATGGAGATCAGCAACTTCTACACCGCGACGATCTACAACAAGGGCGCCGAGGTGATCCGGATGCTCCACACGATGTTAGGTGCTGACGGTTTCCGGCGCGGCTCCGATCTCTACTTCGATCGCAACGACGGCACCGCCGCGACCTGCGAGGATTTTGTTCGCGCTATGGAGGATGCTAGCGGTGCCGATCTCACCGCCTTTCGCCGCTGGTACTCGCAGGCCGGCACGCCGCGGCTCCGGGCTGCGCTCAGCCACCAGCCGGGTACCGCGACAGCGCGCCTCACGCTCGAGCAAACCACGGCACCAACGCCGGGCCAAACCGAGAAGCTACCATTGCCCTTACCGCTCCGGCTTGCCCTGTTCGGTGCCGATAGCGGCAAGGTGATCGCTGCCGAGCGCGTGCATGTACTTGAAGACGCCTCCGCCGAGCTCGTCTTCGAGGGGGTGGACGAGCAGCCTGTGCTCTCGATCAATCGCGGCTTCTCCGCTCCGGTGATCGTCGAGACGAACCGCAGCGCTGCCGATCTCGCCTTTCTCTCTGCGCATGACGACGACCCGTTCGCGCGCTTTGAAGCGATGCAGCAGTTGATGGTCGATGTTCTGGTGGCCGCGATCACCGGACAGGAGGCTGACGAAGCGGCGGTGGTGGCCGCCGTGCGCCGGACGCTGACCGATCCGTCACTCGATGCCGCTTTCATCGGTGAGGCGGTGCTGCTGCCGAGCGAGACCTTCCTTGGTGATCAACTGGCGATCGTTGATCCGACCGCGATTAGGCGCACGCGCGAGAGGCTACGCCAGCAGCTGGGGCGAGAGCTTGAGGGCGAGTGGCGGGCTGCCTACGCCGCCGCTTCGGCCAATCGCTTTGAATATACACCGGCGGCCAAAGGCATGCGTCGTCTCCGTACCGTGGCGCTCGGCTACCTCGCCGCGGGTGGCGCAGCGGACGCGGCGGAGTTGGCGCTGACGCAGTATGAGGCGGCCGACAACATGACCGATCGGCAGGGCGCGCTCAGCGTGCTCTCCAACGGCACATTCGCGCAACGCGAAATCGCGCTCGCCGCCTTCTACAATCGCTACAGGAGCGACGCGCTGGTGCTCGACAAGTGGTTCACCACACAGGCGGTATCGTCCCGCGACGATACCGCCGAGGTCGTCGAAGCGCTCTCAGGCCATCTCGACTTCACGCTCGCCAATCCCAACCGGATGCGATCGCTGGTCGGAGCGTTCGCCGCGAACCAGTCCGCGTTCCATTCGCCGGACGGGCGCGGCTATCGGTTCGTGGCGGACATGATCATCAAAGCCGATCGGATCAACCCGCAGTCGGCGGCGCGACTGGTGCCGCCACTCGGCCGCTGGCGGCGCTTCGAGCCGGGCCGGTCCGCGCTGATGAAGGCCGAACTCGAAAGGATCGCGGCGACACCGGGGCTGAGCCGGGACGTGCTCGAGCAGGTCTCCCGAAGCCTGGCCTGATCCAAGGAATTGGGGAGGCTAGCGCCCGATCCAGTCCGCTACCTGCGTCGCCACATCGTTGGCCGCCACGTTGATCGCGGCGCCTGCGCTGGTTTCCGTCACCGCGCCGCTTACAGGCGCCGTAGCGGTGAAACGCCGCGTCTCGACCTGCTGAGAGGCCCGCACGAGCGTCGCGTCGAACACCACTGCGGCCTGATTGCCTGCCGCATCGATCCCGAACTCGGTCAAGCGGCCGCCGAGGCTAGAGCCCTGGCCCAAAGATGCCTCGCGCGGTGTCAGCGTTGGCCGGCCGGTGCGGACCGTCACCGTCTCGGCAAGCAGGTCGCGGAACAGGTGCCCTGGCACGTCGAGCCACTGCGCGTTCTTCACATAGGCGATCTCGGTCGCACCGAGGCGTACCGGCACGCGATTATTGGCAAGTTCGACGGGCGTCGTCGGATAGCTGATCGCTACTGCCAGACCTTTGCCCAGCACCTGGCCCGCACTGGCCGGTGCCGCCGTGGTGGGTGACAGGCGGAGCAGTTGCGGCGGCACCTTGGCCCCGAAGCTGACGCAGCCTGTCAGCGCGAACGGCAGGAGGAGGAGGGGGAGCGTACGGTTCTTCATGGGTCTCTCCCCGATCAATGCTTGGGCTTGTAGTCGGGCAGCTTGCGACCGAGCACGCCGCCCCCACCCGAGTTCAGCCGGTTGGCGGTCTGCGTCAGCGTCTCCGCCATGTCGGACAGATCGCGCACCAGTTGGTCGATCTGCGGAGCGGTCTGCTTGCTCAGCGTCGTGACGCCCGGCTGCGCGGAGGTGACGAGCGTGTTCAGATTGTCCGCTGCCTTCTGCGCCGACGCGATCGTCCGGTTGAGGTTCGCCATCATCGGCCGGCCCTGTTGATCGAGCAACTGATTGGCGGTGTTCGACAGCTTGCTGATCTGCTGGGCTGCCTCGCCGGCCTGCCGGATCGTGACTTGCGCGGTCGCCAGGGTGTCGCGGATCTGC
Organism: uncultured Sphingomonadaceae bacterium; assembly: GCA_964242855.1. Lineage (GTDB taxonomy): Bacteria > Pseudomonadota > Alphaproteobacteria > Sphingomonadales > Sphingomonadaceae > Solisphingomonas. Next base: position 6,682 of record CAXTBZ010000045.1, on the reverse strand, counting down.
GGTCCATTCTGGGCCAGAGCATCGGTCAGCGTGCTGATGTTGGCGAGGATATGCTTCACCGAATGCTGATTGTCGTCATCGAGCAGCAGGGTCAGCTTCGTTTCCAATACCGACAGCTTGCTGAGCAGTTCCGGCGCGGAGTTGAGCAGGCCGGCGAGCATGCCCGCCTTGGTTGGGATCACCGGCACGCCGAACGGTCCGATTTCGGTGATCGGCGGCTCGCCCTTCTGGGCGCCACCCAGGTTTACTTGGCTGACCCCGGTGAAACCAACGCCCGCTACGGTAGCGCTGGTCCCCTTCAGAATCGGGGTGTTCTCGTCGACCGAGATCCGCACACGCACCAGCTCGGGTGAATCGGGCATCAGCTTGATGTCGTCGATCTTGCCGACCGGCACGCCCGAGAAGGTCACGGCCGAACCCTTGGCCAGGCCATCCACCGAGTTGGGGAAGAAGATGTCATAATCATGCTGGTGGCCGTTGCCGACCTGCATCATCCAGATGATGAAGGCGACGGCCACCGCCACGATGGCAAGCACCACGCCACCGACGAGTATATGGTTCGAGCGTGTTTCCATCAGTCTCTCAGGCTCCCCTCGTCCGGGCTGACTTCTTCCGGGCTCACTTCGTCCGTGCCGGCGAGCGCCGTCGCTTCTCGTGGCGACAATGCCTTGACGCTCGCATCGCCCGCGCGCTCGGCGGATTGTTCGGCCGCTCGCCCGCGAGGACCGTTGAAATATTCCTGGATCCACGGGTGATCCAGAGCCAGCAGCTCCGGGATCGTCCCGACGCCCACGACCTTCTTGTCCGCCAGCACCGCCACCCGGTCGCAGATTGCATAGAGCGTGTCGAGATCGTGCGTGATGATGAAGACGGTGAGGCCGAGCAGATCGCGCAGCGTCTTGATCAGGTTGTCGAACGCCGCGGCGCCGATCGGATCGAGCCCGGCGGTAGGCTCGTCGAGGAACAGCAGCTCGGGATCGAGGGCGAGCGCGCGGGCGAGCCCGGCGCGTTTGCGCATGCCGCCGGACAGCTCAGAGGGAAATTTGCTTGATGTCTCCGGCGGCAGGCCCGACGCGATGATCTTGTAGCTCGCGATCTCGTCAAGCAGCGTTTCGTCGAGTCGCGGGTAGAATTCGCGGATCGGCACCTGGACATTCTCGGCGACGGTCAGCGTGGAGAACAGCGCACCGTTCTGGAACAGCACGCCCCAGCGCTTGCGCACCGACTCCGATTCCATGTCGCCGCCGCCGACCATCTGCTCGCCGAACACCTGGATGTCGCCCTCGGCGGGTTCCTGCAGCCCGATGATCGAGCGCATCAGCACCGATTTGCCGGTGCCCGATCCACCGACCACGCCGATGATCTCGCCGCGCCTGACGTCGAGATCGAGATCCTGGTGAACGGTCTGCTCGCCGAAATGATTGTCGAGGCCGCGCACGCGGATGACGATGTCACTGTCGGGATGCTCGGCCGGCTTGAGGCGGGTGGCCATCAGATCCACCCAATCGAGACGAAGAACACCGCGAAGAAGGCGTCGAGCACGATCACCAGGAAGATCGACTGAACCACGGCGCTTGTCGTGCGAAGACCGACCGACTCGGCATTTCCTTCAACCTGCATGCCCTGGAAGCACCCGGCCATCGCGATGATGAGACCGAACACCGGAGCTTTGAGCAGGCCTTGGTACACGTCCGTCATCGGCACGACCTCGCGGATTCGCTGCACGAAGGTGACCGGCGGCAGATCCAGCGAGAACCAGCTGAACAGCCCGCCGCCAATCAGCGCCGTCATTGCCGCGTAGAAAGCCAGCACCGGCATCATCGATACCGCGGCGATCACACGCGGCAATACCAGCGCCTCCATCGGCGACAGGCCGATAGTACGCATGGCGTCGACCTCTTCGGCGAGCTTCATCGATCCGATCTGCGCCGCGAACGCCGAACCCGATCGGCCCGCCACCATGATGGCGGTCATCAGCACGCCAAGTTCACGGAAGGTCAGCCGCCCGACGAGGTTGATCGTATAGACCTCGGCGCCGAACTGGCGGAGCTGGATCGCGCCCTGCTGTGCGATGACTATTCCGATCAGGAAGCTCATCAGGCCGATGATCGCCAGCGCGTCGACGCCGACCACCTCGAATTGCTTGATTACCGAGTTGCCGCGAAATCGCTTGGGGTTGAGGATCACGTTCCACAGCGCGATCAGCGTCGCCCCGAAGAAATCGACCAGCCCGAACAGGGTGCGCCCCGCGATCAGGGTGGCATCCCCGATGTGGCCGAGCACGCGTTCCCATGGGCGGCCCTCGTCGGGCTTGGAACGCAGCGGCTCGTCGATGCCGCCGACCTTCTCGATCAGTTCCTGCGCCTTGTCGTCGGCGCCCTCGACCTCGACGTGGTAATCCCGCTTGAGCCGGTGGACCAGCCACGCGCCGACCGTGTCCATCCGGTCGACGCCTGAGAGGTCGACGGTGTTGGGTGAGCCGTCGAGATGCTCCAGCCGGTTCGGCACGTCGCCCAGCTGTGACAAGGTCCAGGGACCGGTCAGACGGAGCGTGCGATCTTGCTGGGTGAAGTCGGCGGTGGCGGCGTGGGCGGTGGTCATGCGGTGTGCAAGATGCGGCAGATCGTTTCGCCCGGCAAGCGGGGAGAATATATGTCGCCGATGAGATGCGAATGGCGCGCAAACCTGCCAAGGGAGCGGCGATGGGCGTGGAGCATGATCAGGGCGTAGCTTTTCTCGGCATCGGCGGCGGCGATGTGCGTGTGTTCGGGCTCACCCCTGCCGAGCGCGCGGGCCGCTTTGCGAGCAAGGCCGGTCTGTTGCCGGTAACAGGGGAGTCCGGACACGGCGCCACCATCCTCGCCGATCTCGATTACACGTGGGATCCGGCGTGGCTTGCGCAGGTCCGCGATCATAGCGGGATTGCCGTGACATTTGGCGGACGGCCGGCGCTGGTCCACTCCAGGGATACCGCTGAAGCCGCCGCGGTGATCGCCGCCATGACGAGCGGTGGCCCGCTCCCCTCCGATCTGAGGCAAATGGAGGCCGAGACCAGCGCCAGTCTCTACAATGCGACGCTCCGCAAGCGGGAGGACGCCTATCTCGTGCCGCTCGTGCCCTCTGCGGTGCGGCGCATCGAGAAGGCGAGCTATGATGCGAGCTACAAGGGGGTGACCGATGTCCTCACCCTCTATCTGTGGCGAGGCGTGGCGTTCCACCTCACCCGGTGGGCGGCCTATCTGCGCATGACGCCGAACATGGTGACGATGATCGGCATCGCGCTGTGTATCTGGGCCTTCTTCCTGTTCTGGAGCGGGCACTTCGCTGCCGGGCTGCTGGTGGGGCTGGTGTTCATGGTGCTCGACACCGTCGACGGGAAGCTCGCGCGCTGTACGGGGACAAGCTCCGCGTGGGGCAACATCCTCGATCATGGCGTTGATCTCGTGCATCCGCCATTCTGGTACTGGGCGTGGGGGACGGGGTGCGCCGCTTGGGGACTGCGCTTCGGCGAGACCGAGTTCTGGACGATCATGGCGGTGCTGATCGGCGGATATGTCGTGCAGCGCGTGATCGAAGGCGCGTTCATCGCCGGCTTCGGCATCCACATCCATGTCTGGGAGCGGATCGACAGTCGCTTCCGGCTGATCACCGCGCGGCGCAATCCCAACTTCATCCTGCTGGTCGCCAGCCTGATCGTGGCGCGGCCGGACCTCGGCCTGATCTGGGTGGCGGGGTGGACGATGCTGTCCTGCGTCTTCCACCTCGTGCGGCTGGTGCAGGCGTTTGCGATGCGGGCACAGGGTCGAGAGGTCGTGTCATGGCTGGCCTGACCGCGCTGCTGCTGGCGGGGCGGCGGCCCGGCGTCGACGCGCTGGCCGAGGCGCGCGGCGAGACGCTGAAGGCGCTGATCCCGGTGGCGGGCGATCCGATGGTTGCCCGCGTCGTCGAGACCCTGCTCGCCACGCCGGAGATCGATCGCATCCGGGTGATGACCCAAGACATCGATCCGATCGCGGCGGTACTGCCGGCATCGCCGCGCATCGCCTTCTTGCGCTCGGGCGATGGCATCGCGCGATCGATCGTGGCGGCGCTGGCGAGCGGGGAGGCGCCGTTCCCGCTGTTCGTCACCACCGCCGATCATGCGCTGCTGCGGCCCGAGACGATCGCCGAGTTCCTGGGCGGTGCAGCCGGCGCCGACGTTGCGGTCGGCATGGTCGAGCGCGCGGTGGTCGAGATACGCTTCCCGCACACCCAGCGGACCTGGCTGCGTTTCCGCCATGGCGACTGGACCGGCGCCAACCTGTTCTGGTTCGGCGGTCCCGCGGCGCTGCCGGTGATCGACAGCTGGGCGGCGGTTGAGCAGGATCGCAAGAAGGGCTGGAAGCTGATCGCCAGGTTCGGCCCGGCTCTGCTGCTGCGCTTCCTGACGCGGACAATCACGCTCCACGATGCGGCGGCGCGGGCTGGGCGCAGGCTCGGTGCGGAGGTCCGCATGGTCGCGCTCGGCGATCCGCTTGCCGCGGTCGATGTCGACAAGCTGGCGGACCTTACGCTTGCCGAAGCGGTGCTGGCGGGGCAGGCATGATCGTTTGGTCTCCGTTCGTCCCGAGCGAAGGCTCTGCCGAGCGAGGCCGAGGCATCGAGGGACATGAGGCGGGCCCTGCGCGTGTGGCACGTACCTCGACTTCGCTCGGCACGAACGGGATCATGAGAGCCGTATGATCGAGATTGCGATCTATGACATGGACCGGACGGTGACCCGCACCGGCACCTACACCGCCTTCCTGATCCATGCGGCGCTGGCGCGGGCACCGTGGCGGTTGCTGTTGCTGCCGATCGCGGGACTTGCGGGGCTTGGCTTCGCCTGCCGGCAGATGACGCGGGCGCGGCTGAAGGAGATCAACCAGGCGCTGCTGCTCGGCCGGCACATCTCGGCAGCTGATCTGGCTCCGCTCACCGCAGGCTTCGCCGAGCGCATGGTGCGCTACAACATCCTGCCCGGCGCGCTCCGCCAGATCGCAGACGATCGCGCCGCCGGCCGCCGGCTGGTGCTCGCCACCGCATCCTATCGCCTGTACGTCGAGGCGATCGCGAATCGGCTCGGTTTTGCAGACGTGATCGCCACCAATTCGATCATCGGAATCGATGCGCGCGTCACCGCCCGGATCGACGGTGAAAACTGCTACGGCCCGGCCAAGCTGCGCATGATAAAAGCCTGGTTTTCGGTGCATTCCATCGATCGATCGCAGGCCCGGGTGCGCTTCTATTCGGACCATGCGTCGGACGCGCCGGTGATGGAATGGGCGGACCAACCGATCGCCGCCAACCCATCGCGCGCGATGCGCGAACTGGCGAAAAAACGAGGCTGGCCGGTGGTTTACTGGCGCACCTGACCCTGTCTGCACCGAAGTTGACGAAGTTGACAACCAAACAGCCAAAAAACGAGCTGTTCGGGCCTGTTCTGCACGACGCTGGGAAAGAGCCGGAGCGGACCCCGGCGGGACGACCGTGACAGACGAAATCCTACATTGGAAGGGGTATCTGTCCGAGGCTTTCGTCACCCCGGCCTTCAGCCGGGGTCCCGCTGCTTGTTCGCCTTACCTCGACCAATCTGGGGCTGGAAGAAGGTAACCGCGGGACCCCGGGTTAAGCCCGGGGCGACGTGGTTACTGATTGGCTGCTTACGCCCAGTTGCAGTCTGACCGCTTTAGTTCCAAACTCCCCTTATGAAGCTTGCCACATGTTTTCTGCTCACCGTCGCAAGCTTAGGAGCGAAGACGGCGATCGCTAAGGTTCCCTTTGAGGACCCTATCCCGGGGCCATTTATGATATTTTTTGATCCGACCGCATCCACGCCAGTCATGGACGATCAGACCCGGCATATCTTAGATAATATCTCTCAAGAACCGTCGTGCAAGTATCAGAAGATCAGATTGAGTGGGCGAGCCGACACAGATGCGTCGAGCAAAAAAAGATTAATTAAAATACGCCCAGCCATAGCCTTGGTCGCGTCATACCTCAAATCCCGCGGCATCGCGGGTCGTAGGGTCCTGCCGGGTAATTTCGATGTGAAAGTCGAAAGCAATTCGGGCCTCAAAAACAGAATGTTTGTAGAGCTATTTTGCGCAGATGAGGTTGTCATGCGGACGACGCGGGATAGGTGAAATCGATGGGGCGCGCTTGGCAAGCGCGATGCCAGCCAATTACCGCTTTCCATCAATCGCGGACCATCACTTATCCTCCCCGGCCAGGGGGAGGTGGTACGCGGAACGCGGGACGGAGGGGGAGGAAGCACGGCGCTCGACGAAGAGGGGCATCGCTGCCGCCCCCTCCGACGCCCTTACGGGCGCCACCTCCCCCTAACAGGGGAGGATCAAGAAGCACCGCTACCGGCCCGCCGAACCCGATCACACCGCCGCCAGCGCCTGTTCGAAGTCGGCGATCAGATCATCCGCATTCTCCACACCCACTGAAATGCGCACCAGATTGTCGGTGATGCCGAGTTCCTGCTTGCGCGCGTCGGGGACGGACAGGTGGGTCATCGCCGCGGGGCAGCTTGCCAGCGTCTCGGTGCCGCCGAGGCTGACGGCCAGCTTGGCGATCTTGAGCGCGTCCAGGAAGGCGAAGCTCTCGCGCTCGCCGCCGTTCAGGTAGAGCGAGAAGGTCGATCCCGCGCCGGTCC
>CAXTBZ010000044.1:0-21874 GCA_964242855.1 uncultured Sphingomonadaceae bacterium | reverse complement strand
CGCTGTCGCTCGTGATCGGGGTGACGCAGCGGGCGGGATGGGGCGGCGCCGGGGCCACGGTTGCAGCGATCGTCCGAGCGGCCGGCGCGCTGGCATCCGACAGGGATGTCCTTGCTCTTGTCATCAACCAGGCCAGCACCTGCTTGCCCGTCTCCCGTGCCACGTGGAGACTAGCAGATAACCAGGTGTCCGCCACAACCGGGATCGCATCGCTCGTCTGCTGAAAAGGCCCAATGCTTGAGGGACTCTCCCCCAAGCGGCATCAGGCACGGCGAGGATGAAGGCCCTCGCGGGAAAAGAACCCCGCAAACCCTCCGGGTGCACGAGGCACGCGAGGGCGCCGGCCGCTTCTCTCCGTCCGTGCACCGACGGCGGGAGGCGTGTGCCTGCGTGACATTGATCCTCCCCCGCCAGGGGGAGGTGGCGCCGAAGGCGTCGGAGGGGGACACAGCGATGCGTCTCGTTCGTCGAGCGCCGTGCTTCTTCCCCCTCCGTCACGCGTTCCGCGCGCCATCTCCCCCTGGCGGGGGAGGATGATGTGAACTCCCACACCGGTGACGCTCCACACCCCACGCGCTGGGGGCGGCAGCACGATGTTTGAAGGCAACACATCGCTTCCCGCCCCCTCGACCCCTGCGGGGGCCACCTCCCCATGGCGGGGGAGGATCAGGCGCCGCCGAGACAATCCGATACCACCGTTCCAGCATCCGCCACTGGCACTTGACCCCCGCCGCGCTACATGGGGGCGATGGCGTCCCGCTTCGACAGTCTTCCCAGCCGCCGCGCGATCGTGGACCGGCGCAAGCTTGCCGATATGCTGGCGGCACTTCCCGATGGCGTCGACCTCAAACGCGCGGCGACGCTGTCGCTGAAGCAGGCGCTCGACGATGGCCGCGCCGAGATCGCGCGGCGGCTGAGCGAGCATCCCGCGCGCGGCAACGAGGCGGCGGCGAGCTATGCCTTCCTGACCGATCAGATCCTGCGGCTTACCTACGACGTCGCGACCGAACGGCTCATCCCGCGCGCCAATCGCACCGCCGGCGAGCGGCTGACGCTGATGGCGGTGGGCGGCTACGGCCGCGCCGAGATGGCGCTGTTCTCCGACGTCGACATCGCCTTCCTGACCCCCTGGAAGCAGACCGCCTGGGCCGAGCGCGTGATCGAGACGATCCTATACATCCTGTGGGATCTGGGGCTGAAGGTCGGCCATAGCAGCCGATCGCTCGACGAGATGGTGCGCATGGCGAGGAGTGATCTCACCATCCGCACCGCGCTGCTTGAAGGCCGCTTCGTGTGGGGCGACGAGGCGCTCTACGACGAGGCGGCGCGCCGTTTCGAGGCCGAGGTGCGCCACGGCACCCAGCGCGCCTTCGTCACCGAAAAGCTCGCAGAGCGCGACGAGCGCCACCGCCGGATGGGCGACAGCCGCTACGTCGTCGAGCCCAACGTGAAGGAGGGCAAGGGGGGCCTGCGCGATCTCCACACCCTGTTCTGGATCGGCAAATACGTCCACAAGGTGCGCCTCGTCCCCGAGCTGGTCGGCGCCGGGTTGCTGACCGCCGACGAATTGCGCCAGTTCCAGCGCGCCGAGAACTTCCTGTGGGCGGTGCGCTGCCACCTCCACATCGTGGCCGGCCGCGCCGAGGAACGCCTGACCTTCGATCTGCAACGCGATATCGCGGCACGCATGCGCTACAATGATCGCCCCGGGCGTTCCGCAGTCGAGCGCTTCATGCAGCATTATTTCCTCACCGCGAAGATGGTGGGGACGTTGACCGGGGTGTTCCTCGCCCATCTCGACGAGACGCTCGCCGGGCGCGGGCGGCGCTTCGCCAAGGTGATTACCGGCGGCAAGCGGCTCCGCAACCTCGACGGCTTCGTGATCGATCGCGGCCGCCTGGCGACGCCAGCGGATGGCTTCTTCGCCGAGAACCCGGTGCGCCTGATCGAGATCTTCGCGCTCGCCGATCGGCACGGACTCGAGATCCACCCGATGGCGATGCGCCAGGCCTCGCGCGACGCCAAGCTCGTCAACGGCATCCGCAACCGGCCCGATGCCAACGCGCTATTCCTGGACGTGCTGACCTCGCCGCGCAATCCCGGCACGGTGCTCCGCTGGATGAACGAGACCGGCGTGTTCGGCCGCTTCATGCCCGATTTCGGCCGCGTCGTGGCGCAGATGCAGTTCGACATGTACCATCACTTCACCGTCGACGAGCACACCATTCACGCGATCGAGCTGCTTAGCCGGATCGAGAAGGGTGAGCTTGCGGTCGATCATCCGCTGGCGACCGGGCTCATGCACCACATCGTCACGCGACGTGTGCTGTACGTCGCCGTGCTGCTCCACGACATTGCCAAGGGGCGCGGTGGCGATCATTCGGTGCTCGGCGCGGAGGTCGCGTGCAAGCTCTGCCCGCGCCTCGGCCTCAGTGCAGCCGAGACCGAGATGGTCGCCTGGCTGGTGCGCAACCACCTGCTGATGTCCGCCACCGCGTTCAAGCGCGACCTTTCGGACTTTAAGACGATCCTAGATTTCGCCGAACAGGTGCAGAGTCCCGAACGCCTGCGCCTGCTGCTCCTGCTCACCATCGTGGACATCCGCGCCGTCGGCCCCGGGGTCTGGAACGGCTGGAAGCGCCAGCTGCTGGCCGATCTCTACGTGTCGGCCGAGGAGGTGCTGCGGCTGGGCCACAAGCAGAAGGGCCGCCGCGAGCGGATCGAGGACAAGCAGCGCCATCTCGGCGATGCGCTCGGCTGGGACGACGCGCGCCGGGCCGCCTATGCGCGGCGCATGCCCGAAAGCTACTGGGTTGCCGAAGCGCCTGACATCCTCGCGGCGAATGCGCGCGCGATCGTCGAGGCCGATGCCGCCGAACGCCCGCTCTCGATCTCGGCCAGCCCCGACGCTTCGCGCGAAGCGACGCTGGTAACGGTCTACGCCGCCGATCACCCCGGGCTGTTCTATCGCATATCGGGCGCGATCCACGTGGCGGGCGGCAACATCATCGATGCGCGCATCCACACCACGCGCGACGGCATGGCGGTCGACAACTTCCTGGTGCAGGATCCGTTCGGGCAGCCGTTCGACGATCCCGATCGCCTGACGCGGCTGACCATCGCGATCGAGGATGCGCTCGCCAATCGCACCCGGCTGGCCGATCGCCTCGCCGCCAAGCGCGCGCCGCGTATCCGCGCCGACGCCTTCGATATCGAGCCGGTCGTGCTGATCGACAACAAGGCCTCGAACCGCTTCACCGTGATAGAGGTCAACGCGCATGATCGCCCGGCGCTGCTTCACGCGCTGGCGCACGCGCTGTTCCAGTCGAAGGTGACGATCCACTCCAGCCACGTCGCCACCTATGGCGAGCGTGCGGTCGATACCTTCTACCTGACCGATCTGACCGGTGATAAGCTTGCCGGTACGCAGCGGCTGAAGGCGCTTGAGCGGCGCCTGCTGGCGGCGGCAGCAGGCGAGGAACTGGTCGAAGCCGCCTGAGGGAGGGTGCGATGGGCGTGACGGGTATCGGCGGGTTGTTCTTCCGGAGCCGCGATCCGGCCGCACGCGCGACTTGGTACAAGCAGCACCTCGGCATCGATGCCGGCAGCGATGCGATCTGGATGCAGGAGGCAGGGATGACGGTGTTCGCGCCGTTCGCCGCCGACACCGATTACTTCGCGGCGGACCAATCGTTCATGCTCAACCTGCGCGTTGAAGGCCTCGATGCGCTCGTGGCGACGCTGGAAGCGGCCGGCGTCGTAGTCGAGCGGCGAGACGAGTGGAACACCGAATATGGCTGCTTCGCCCGCATCCACGATCCCGAGGGCCTGGCGATCGAGCTGTGGGAACCGGCGGGATGATTGCCGCCAGGGCCTGGCACGCGCTGGTCGCGGCCTTGGCGCTGATCGGCCTGATCCTGGAATATCGCTTCACCGGCAAGGTCAATCACGCTCCTTTCCTGCAGCGAACGGTGATCTACTTCAGCTTCTTCACGATCCTGGGCAACGCGCTGGTGATGGTGATGGCCGCGGGCTTCGCGCTCGATCAGAGCTGGGCGCAGCGCCCGTCGCTGCGTGCAGCGGCCACCCTGTACATCCTGGTCGTCGCGGCGGTGTTCCAGCTGTTGCTGGCGCGCCTGTTCCATCTGTCAGGGCCGGATTGGTGGGGCAACATGCTCGTGCACCAGCTGGTGCCGGCCTTGTGGCTGATTGGCTGGCTGCTGTTCGGGCAGCATGGCGACATCCGCGCGAGCGCGCCGCTGCTCTGGCTGATCTATCCGGCCGCCTATGGCGCCTGGACCCTGCTGCACGGCGCGCTGACCGGCTGGTATCCCTACCCGTTCCTCAACGTCACGACCGAAGGCGGCGCAAGGATTGCCGCCAACATGGCGGCTATGGCGCTGTTCTTCCTGATCCTCGGCTTTGGCATCCGGTGGATCGACGGGCGACTCGCTGCAATGCGAGCGCCCGCCTGAACGGCCTACTTCGGCGCGATCACCATCAGCATCTGGCGGCCTTCCATGCGGGGGAACTGCTCCACCTTGGCCACCTCGGCAACGTCGGTCTGCACGCGCTGGAGCACCTGCATGCCGAGCTGCCCGTGCGCAAGCTCGCGGCCGCGGAAGCGCAGGGTGCACTTCACCTTGTCGCCCTCGTCGATGAACTCGAAGATCTTCTTCATCTTGGTCTGATAATCGTGATCGTCGATGTTCGGACGCATCTTGATCTCCTTGATCTCCTGCGTCTTCTGCGACTTGCGCGCGAGGTTGGCCTTCTTCTGCGCCTCGTACTTGAACTTGCCGACGTCGAGGAACTTGCACACCGGCGGATCAGCGTTGGGCGAGACCTCGACGAGGTTCAGCCCCAGCTCGTTCGCCTGCTCCATCGCCTCGCGCGTGTACATCACGCCCAGATTCTCGCCGGCCTCATCGATCACGCGCACGCGCGGGACACTGATGAACTCATCGAAACGAGGACCATTAAGCGGGACGGGCGGCGCGCCCAGCGGGCGGCGAATCATCGGCGGTCGTATAGCGGCTTCTCCTGTAGGGATTCGGTATCGCGCGCATATAGGGATTTATGCGCCGAAACGGAAGGGTGGCGGGCCGATGCGATCCGACACGCAGCGTGGGCACACGACCGCGGCTCGCCGTTCCCCGGCGAGAGCCGGGGCCCAGAGTTTCGGGCGCAGCGCTCGCAGCCCTGGACCCCGGCTCTCGCCGGGGACCAGAAGCGAGGCACCGCGCAAGCCGGTCAGCGTAGATCGGGTGCCTGCGCCTCCGCTTTGAGGCGCTCGACCAGCGCGTCGAGACCGATCACCTCCTGGCGGGCGTCGGCGCCGAGCGGGCGCAGCGCGACGGTGCGCTCCTCGGCCTCGCGCTTGCCGAGCACGAGCAGATACGGGACCTTTGCCAGCGAATGCTCGCGCACCTTGTAGTTGATCTTCTCGTTGCGCAGGTCGGTCTCGACGCGGATGCCCGCGGCCTTGAGCGCGGCCGCCACCTCTTCCGCATAGCCGTCGGCATCCGACACGATCGTCGCGACCACCGCCTGCACCGGCGCGAGCCACAGCGGGAAGCGACCGACATGATGTTCGATCAGGATGCCGATGAAGCGCTCGAACGAGCCGAGGATCGCGCGGTGGAGCATGATCGGGCGGTGGCGCTCGCCATCCTCGCCGACATAGCTCGCGTCGAGCCGTTCGGGCAGCACCGTGTCGGTCTGGATCGTGCCGACCTGCCACGTCCGCCCGATCGCGTCGGTCAGGTGGAATTCGAGCTTGGGCGCGTAGAAGGCGCCCTCGCCCGGCAGCTCCTCCCAGCCATATTGCTCGCCGTCGCGCCCCGCCGCCTTCACAGCATCGCGCAGCGACTGCTCGGACCAGTCCCACATCTCTTCGGAGCCGAAGCGCTTGTCGGGGCGCAGCGCGAGTTTGATCGCATAGCCCTCGAAACCCAGATCCTTGTAGACCACGTCGAGCAGGTCGCAGAATTTGCGGACCTCGTCGACGAGCTGGTCGGCCCGACAGAAGATATGCGCGTCGTCCTGCGTGAACTGGCGCACGCGCATGATGCCGTGCAGCGCGCCGTGCGGCTCGTTGCGGTGGCAGCAGCCGAATTCGGCCATGCGGATCGGCAGGTCGCGGTACGATTTGATGCCCTGGCGGAAGATCAGCACGTGCGCCGGGCAGTTCATCGGCTTGAGCGCGAGCAGGTCGGCGGTGCCCGAGAAGATCGCGGCATCGTCCTCGGTGCCCGGAATCTCGTCGGGCACCACGAACATATTCTCGCGGTACTTGCCCCAATGGCCCGACTGCTCCCATTGGCGCGCGGCCATCAGCTGCGGCGTTTTGACCTCGGCATAGTCGGCGGCGTCGAGCCGCCGGCGCATATAGCTCTCGAGCTGGCGCCACAGCATATAGCCTTTCGGGTGCCAGAACACGCTGCCCTGCGCCTCGGGCTGGAGGTGGAACAGGTCCATCTCCTGGCCGATCCGGCGATGGTCGCGCTTGGCGGCTTCCTCGAGCCGGACGAGATGCGCATCGAGCTGCTTCTTGTTGAGCCAGCCCGTGCCGTAGATTCGCGACAGCATCGCGTTGGCCTGGTCGCCGCGCCAATAGGCGCCCGAGACGCGCGTCAGCTTGAACGCCGCCGGATCGAGCTTTCCCGTCGAGGCGAGATGCGGCCCGCGGCACATGTCGAAGAAGTTTCCCGCGCGATACACCGTCAGCTGTTCGCCTTGCGGAAGTTCGGCGGCCCATTCGGCCTTGAACGTCTCGCCCTGCTGGCGCCACGCCGCGATCAGCGCCTCGCGCTCCCACACCTCGCGGACGAGCGGCTCGTCGCGCGCGATGATCCGACGCATCTCCGCCTCGATCGCGGGCAAATCCTCCTCGGTGAAGGGCCGGTCCTTGGGCGCGAAGTCGTAATAGAAGCCATCGTCGGTCGAGGGGCCGAAGGTGATCTGCGTCGCCGGGAAGAGGTTCTGCACCGCCTCCGCGAGGATATGCGCATAATCGTGGCGGGCGAGCTCGAGCGCGTCCTTCTCGTCGCGTGTGGTCACCAGCGCGAGCTGCGCGTCCGCCTCGAGCGGGCGCGTGATGTCGCGCAGCTCGCCGTCGACCCTGGCGGCGATCGCCGCCTTGGCGAGGCCCGGCCCGATCGCCGCCGCAATGTCCGCCGGGGTCGTCCCGGGCGCAACCTCGCGGACGGAACCGTCGGGCAGCGTGATCTTGAGCATCGCGGACATGGGTAGGAGTTATCCTATCGGGTGGGAGCCGCCTATGTACGGCCCCGCCCCCGGTAAGCAACCCGATCAGGCGACCGCCACCACTCCGGCGAACAGGAAGTGGCCCGCAGCGTCGAAGTCATAGCCGACGACGATCGAGGCACCCGGCGCACACGCATGGCAGGTCGCGGTCGGCGTGGTTACTAGCACGCGCAGATTGCCGGCCGGTGTCTTGCCGAACGAGATGTCGCCCGGCGGCACCGGGAAGGCATCCGGGTTGTCGGCCATCGCCGCCTTGTAATCCTGCCGGCTCTTGTCGCCCGCGGTCAGCTGGTAGGCGTCGACGTCGATCGGATCGCCGGCCGCGGGCACCAGCCAGGTGCCGAAGTTGGTGTTGGCGCGGAACGGGTAGGTGACGCTCGCGACGCCCACGAGGCCCGCCTGCCTCCAGCCCGAGACATAGCCAGCGTCCGCCGCCGCGATCAGCTTCTGCGAGAAGGCGATCGAGGCGGCGGACGCACCGTTCTTCCTCATCTGGTCGATCAGGCAGGCGTCGGTGGCCTTGGCGTCGCCCTTGCGGCACGCGTCGACCCCCTGCCCCGACCAGACCGCATCCGGCCCGAGTGCGGCGGTGAGCTTTTCCGGCGCCCGCCCGATCGGCGGGGCGTAGGTGAAGCCTACCAGCTTTTCAGCACCCAGCAGGATGCCGTCGTGGGTGACCGTCAGCGTCGCGGCGTCACCACCCTTGGGACGCTGGATGAAATAGACATAGCCGGTATTGGCGAAACGGAAGCCGGGCCGATCGCCCACCACTTCCGAACCACCCAGCAGCCGCAGCGTCGGCTTGTTGCTGCGCTGGACGCCGTCAGGATTGACCACCGGCCCGCGGGTGCGGAAGCTGAACGCTTGGTAGACCAATCCCTGCGGCGTCTCGGTGACGACGACGCTGCGCCGCGAATCCACCCCGATGAAACGGGTATGGGACAGCCAGCGGCAATCGAGCTGCTTGTCGAACAGCGTGACGCCGACGACGGTCGGCACGGTCGCGCCATCATCCTCGATCATGCCGGGGTTGACGCCGTGGACGGAGCCGACCTCCTTGCCGTTCTGCGCCAGTGCCCAGTTGATTTGTCCGGCGCCAGGATCGGCGGGGCCGACCTGGTAGCTCTGCGTGTCGAAGCGGCCGGTGCGCCGATCGAGCAAGGTGATCAGGCTCGCGCCCTTGCCGTCCGGCTTGCCGGCGAACGCTGCATAAGGCCCGCTGATCGCGTCGCAGACGAACCAGCCATCGCGCGCAGGCGTGGCGTTGATGCGGGTGACACTCGCATCGGGGGACGCGGCTCGCGCAAAATCTGGGCTCAGGACGGCGCCCAACACTGCCAAGATGGCGAAGACCTTCATGCGCGTCCTTGGGCTTGGGCGATACTCGGCAAAACGGCCGCCTGACCGCCAGATCGCATAGCCGCATCGGCTTGACCAGACATGGCGAACCGCCTCTTGTGAGCGGCTTCCTTCACGCGCGGAGTGATCTTGGCGAAACGGCTTACCCTTTTCATTCTGATCGGCATGGTGCTTGGCTTTCTGGCCGGCGTCGCGATGCACACGGCGATCCCCGGTCCCGCGCTTGTCCCATATGCGGGATATCTCACGATCCTTACCGATCTGTTCCTGCGGCTGATCAAGATGATCATCGCGCCGCTGGTATTCTCGACCCTCGTCGTCGGCGTCGCGCACATGGGCGACACCTCGGCACTGGGGCGGATCGGCGGACGCACGCTTGGCTGGTTCATCGGCGCGAGCCTGGTGTCGCTGACGCTGGGGCTGATCCTGGTCAACCTGCTCCAGCCCGGCGCGCACAGCGGCCTCACATTGCCGCCTGCTACTGCGGCCGCGGCGGTCGATCCGAGCGCGTTCAACCTCCACGATTTCTTCGTCCACATCGTGCCGGCTTCGATGATCGAGGCGATGGCCAACAACGATATCCTGCCGATCGTCGTGTTCTCGGTGTTCCTGGGCGTTGCGATCGTCGCGGTCGGCGAACCGGCTAGGCCGCTGGTCAGAGGTCTCGAGGGACTCGTTGCGGTAATGCTCAAGATCACCGACTATGTGATGCGGGTGGCGCCGATCGCGGTGTTCGCCGCCATCGCTCATGCGGTCGCGATCAATGGCGCGGGCATCGTGATCACCTTCGGGCGCTTTGTCGGCAGCTTCTATGTCGCGCTTGCCGTGCTGTGGTCGGTGCTGATCGGCGCCGGCTTCGTGATGCTGGGCGGGCGAATGCGTGCGCTGCTGCGGCTGATCCGCGAGCCCGCGCTGCTCGCCTTCTCCACCGCCTCGTCCGAAGCCGCCTATCCCCGACTGCTCGAAGCGCTGGAAGCGTTCGGGGTGCCGCGCCGGATCGCGAGCTTTGTGCTGCCGCTCGGCTACTCGTTCAATCTCGATGGATCGATGGTCTACATGACCTTCGCGGCCCTGTTCATCGCGCAGGCCTATGGCATCATTATTCCGATCGGGCAGCAGATCGTGATGGTGCTGATCCTGATGGTGACGTCCAAGGGCGTGGCCGGCGTGCCGCGCGCCAGCCTGGTAGTGATCTCGGCGGTGATGGGCCGCTTCAACATTCCCGAAGCAGGGCTGGTGCTGATCCTCGCGGTCGATCAGTTCCTCGACATGGGGAGATCGGCAACCAACGTGATCGGCAATGCCGTCGCCGCTGCCGTCGTGGCGAAGTGGGAGCACGGGCTGGACCCATCGCCCGAGACGCTGGACGCGCCGCCCCGCGCGTAGGATAAGGGCGTCAGCTGGAGACTGCATCATGCTGAACAAGCTGTTCCTGGATCATCCTGCCGATCTTGGCGAGAGTTACCGCGAGCACATGCGTGAAGCTTCGGGCTATGGCTTCAGGCTGATTGCCGCGGGCCTTGCCTGCCTGGTCCACGCCACGATACCGGCGTTGTTCCAGACGAGGGGCAGCGACACGATCCGCGCTCTTCACGAGCGACTGGTCCGCAAGCGCGACGCCAAGCGCGATACGCAGGCCGAATTGCGCCACGGCGGATGGGTGATCTGACGACAGCCGATCCGCCGTCGTTCCTCGATATGGGCGACGGTGCGCGGCTCGCCTTTCGCTTCCGTTCGGGCAAGGGTCCCGCGATCCTGTTCCTGCCGGGCTACGCTTCGGACATGCAAGGCAGCAAGGCGCTGGCGCTCGACGGGTGGGCAGCCGACACCGGCCGCGCCATGCTGCGCTTCGACTACGCCGGTTGCGGCGAGAGCGAGGGGCACTTCGAAGACGGCACGCTCGCAAGCTGGCGCGACGATGCGCTGGCGATGGTCGATGCGAGCGAGGGCGATCTCGTGCTGGTCGGCTCATCGATGGGCGGCTGGCTGATGCTGCTGGTGGCGCTGGCGAGGCCGCACCGCATCCGCGCGCTGATCGGCCTCGCCGCCGCGCCCGATTTTTCGGACTGGGGCTTCGATGCGGAGGAGAAGGTGCGCATCCTCCAGGACGGCCGCATCGAGCAGCCATCCGATTATGGCGCCCCGATGCTCACGACGCGCGACTTCTGGCAATCGGCCGAGTCGCAGCTGCTCCTGGGTGGCCCGATCGCCTTCGACGGCCCGGTGCGCCTGCTCCACGGCGAGGCCGATCCCGAGGTGCCGGCATGGGTCCCGCAGCGCATCGCCGCGCTGCTGCGTTCAGCCGACGTGCAGACCATCTTCGTCAAGGACGGCGATCACCGCCTGTCGCGCCCGCAGGACATTGCCCTGCTGCTGCGCACCGTCGAGATGCTGATGGAGAGCCTGTGATCCTGCCCGTCGCTCTGTTGAACGCCCTGCTGCTCGCCGCCACGCCCGCCGCCGGCCCCGCCGACACGCGGTCCAGCCAGACGCGGTACGACGATTGCGTGAAGCTGAGCGATGCCGATCCGGCTGCCGCGCAGGCGAGCGCGATCGCTTGGGCGAAAAGCGGCGGCGGTGTACCGGCGGCACAATGCCTCGGCATCGCACGCGCGGCCGCGGAGGATTGGAAGGGCGCGGTCGATGCCTTCTCCACCGCCGCCGATCTTGCCGAGAAGACCCACCAGTCCGTCCTGGCGGCGAACCTGTGGGTCTCGGCCGGCAATGCCGCGCTTGCCGGTGGCGATCCCGCCAAGGCGCGCGAGGCGCTGACCACAGCGATCGCCTCGCCCGACCTCTCCGATCCGCTGAAGGGCGAGGCCTATCTCGATCGCGCTCGTGCCGCCGTGGCTCAAGACGACAACCCGTCTGCCCGTATCGATCTCGATCAGGCGGAAAAGCTGGTCGCTGGCGATCCGATGGCGTGGCTGCTCTCCGCGACGCTCGCGCGGCGCATGAACGACGGCACGCGCGCCGCGGCGGACATCCAGGAGGCGATGCTGCGCGCACCCAACCAGTCCGACATCCTCTACGAGGCCGGCAATATCGCCGCGAGCGCGGGCGACATGGATCAGGCGCGCAGCCAGTGGACCCGCGCCGTCAGCGCCGAGCCCGGCAGCGATGCGGCCACGCGCGCCAAGGCCGAGCTTGCGCAGATCGGCGGGCCGGTCCCGACACCGGCAAAGCAGACGGTGCAAGGTCGCTGAGTCGAGCAGCCGTGTCCGTCCTTGCAACGCGCCGCTGCGGCCCTAGCTTGGCGGCACCATGAAATATCTCCACACGATGATCCGCGTGTCCGATCCGGATGCGACGATCCGCTTCTTCGAGCTGCTCGGGCTGAAGGAGACCAAGCGCTTCGATAGCGAAGCGGGCCGCTTCACGCTGATCTACCTCGCCGCGCCGGGCGACGAGGCGGCCGAGGTCGAACTCACCCACAATTGGGGCGAGGCGGGATATGACGGCGGACGCAATTTCGGCCACCTCGCCTACCGCGTCGAGGACATCTACGCGCTCTGCCAAAGGTTGATCGACGCCGGCGTCACCATCAACCGACCGCCGCGCGATGGCCACATGGCTTTCGTGCGCACCCCTGACGGAATATCGATCGAGCTGCTGCAGGCGGGCGCGCGGCTGGCGCCGGCCGAGCCCTGGGCGTCGATGCCCAACACCGGCAGCTGGTAGACCATGGCGTTCGAGATCATCCCCGTTCCCGTACTCAGCGACAATTATGTCTGGCTCATGCACGATGCCGCCAGCGGCGAGACGATCGTTGTCGATCCGGGCGAAGCCGAGCCGGTGTTGACGGCAGCGGACGCACGGGGCTGGACGATCACGCAGGTCTGGAACACGCACTGGCATCCCGATCACGTCGGCGGCAATACGGAGATCAAGGCAGCGACCGGCGCGAGAGTATCCGGCCCTGCGGAAGAGGGCCGCATCCCAGGGCTGGACCGGATCATCGGCGAAGGCAACACTGTGTGGATCGGAAACAGCGAAGGCTTAGCAATCGCCGTCGGCGCGCACACCTCCGGGCACATCGCGATCCATGTGCCGGACGCGAGTGCGGTGTTCACCGGCGACACCCTCTTTGCCATGGGCTGCGGCCGCCTGTTCGAGGGGACCGCGGCGGATATGTTTGCAGCGATGCGCAAGCTGGAGGCACTCCCCGGCACGACGCGGGTCTATTGCGGGCACGAATACACGCTGGGCAACGCCCGCTATGCCGTGACTACCGAGCCCGACAACGTCGATACCAAAGCCGCTCTTGCCCGAGCGGAGTCTCTCCGTGCGGTCGGCGAACCGACGCTCCCCTCGACCATCGCCGCCGAACGCGCCACCAACCCGTTCATGCGCGCGGAGGATGCGGACGCACTTGCCCAGCGGCGCGCCGAAAAGGATGCGTTCGCCGGCTGAGGCACCGATCACCGCGCGGCGCGTTCTGGTGCAAGAAGAAGGATTTAGCGCATGCGTCTCCTCGCCTCGATTGCCATAACAGCCCTGATCGCCGCGCCCATCGCGGCACGTCCGCCGTCTATGGAGGCCATGCTGGGCAATCGTACGCCCGGCCCGCCGCAATCGTGCATCATCCAGTCGCTGATCGATCGCACCACGATCTTCGACGAAGGCGCGGTCCTGTATGAAATGAAGACCGGGCCGGACTATCTCAACACGCCCAAGCCGCGCTGCGCCAACCTGAACCACAACCGCTTCATCGTCAGCCACACTTATTCGAACCAACTCTGCCGTGGCGACATCCTGCAGGTCCATGATCAAGGCAGCGGCATCGATTTCGGCGGCTGCCCGCTCGACGACTTCGTGCCCTATGCAAAGATCAAGCGCGGTCAGTAGGCGGCCGCCTTGTAGAGGGCATCGATGCGCGCGCCGTAGCGATCGCGGATGATGTGACGGCGGATCTTGAGCGACGGCGTCAGTTCGGCATTGTCGATGGTGAAGGGCTCGTCCGCCACGAGCACGCGGCGCACCTTCTCGGTGTTGGAGAGATCGGCATTGACCCGGTCGACAGCGGCCTGCAGCGCGCGATGGATCGCCGCCGGATCGGCAGACGGCATGCTCTGCAGCCACTCGGGATCGGGCACGACGATGCCGACCAGATGAGGCCTGCGGTCGCCTGACACCATCGCCTGCATGATCTCGGGCTGGAGCGTCAGCATGCCCTCCACCCGCTGCGGCGCGACATTGTCGCCCTTGTCGTTGATGATGATGTCCTTCTTGCGATCGGTGATGACCAGGCAGCCATGATCGTCGATATGGCCGATGTCGCCGGTCGACAGCCAGCCGTCGGCACTTAGCACGCGCGCGGTCTCCGCCTCGTTCTGCCAATATCTTTGCATCACCAGTTCGCCATGAACCTGGATCTCGCCATCATCAGCGATGCGGATCTCGACTCCGTCGAGTGGCGGCCCGACGGTGTCGAGCCTGATCCCCGCCTTGGGTCGATTGCAGCTGATCACCGGCGCGGCTTCGGTCTGGCCGTAACCCTGCAGCAGCGTCAGCCCGAGCGATGAAAAGAAGCGCCCGACTTCGGGATTGAGCGGCGCTCCGCCCGAGACCAGCGCCTTCAGCCGGCCGCCGAAGCGTCCGCGCACCTTCCGGCGGATGGTGGCGGAGAGCAGCAGGTCCATCGGCCGCTGCAACAGCCCGGGATCGTCCGGCATTGCATTGGCACGGCCCAGCAGCCAGGCGGGGAAACGCCCCTGCTTCTCGATCGCCTTGCTGATCCGCGTCCGCAGCACCTCGAACAGGCGCGGCACGACGACCATGATCGTGGGCCGCACCTCCTCGATATCGGCGGCGAGCTTTTCCAGCCCTTCGGCATAGTAGATCTGCGCGCCCAAACCGATCGGCAGATGCTGGCCTGCGGTGTGCTCGTAGGCGTGGCTGAGCGGCAGGAAGGACAGGAAGATCTCGTCGTCCCAGCCGAAATCCTCCGAGATCAGCCGCGACGTCGCCGCGACATTGTGGAGGATGGCGCCGTGATGCTGGCACACGCCCCGCGGCGCCCCGCCGGTTCCCGAGGTATAGATGATGCAGGCGAGATCGGTGCGATCGAACGCCTTGGCTGCCTCCGCGCACGCGGCGACGTCGCCGCCGCCGGTCAGCGCGTCGAACGGGCAGAACTGGAAAGGACCCTGTTGGCCGATCCGCATCGGCTCGATGCCGACGACAAGGCTCACTTGGCCAGACCTCAGCACCGCCGGGATCAGATTGGCGGCAAGCTTGGCGGTCGAGACGATCACGCCGCGCGCACCGCTGTTCTCCAGCACATGCTCGTGATCGCGCATCGTGTTGGTGGTGTAGGCCGGCACGGTGACGCAGCCCGCCGCCATGATCGCCAGATCGGCGATGCACCATTCGGGCCGGTTCTCCGACACCAGCAACACCCGATCGCTGGGCTGCAGACCTTTTTCGCGCAGCGCTGCCGCGAGCGCTGCGACCTTTTGCGCCGTTTCGCGCCAGCTGATCGACACCCACGTGCCGTCGCGCTTGTGCCAGAGGAAGGGCGCGTCGCCCTTCACCGATGCGCGGGCGAAGAACATGGTGACGAGGTTGGGGAAGTGTTCGAGCAGCCGCATGGTCTCTCCGCCTGCTGCCGATCTTGCGCCGGCGCGTGACGTTACGGTGTCGGCTGCCTATTGCGCCAGCGCAACCCCTTCGGAGCGCAGGTGATCGGCCGCACCGCGCCAGCCGCCTTGCGCCGTCCGCTCTATCGCGTTGAGCTTGGAGGTGAGCGGCACGGCATTGGCCTGCTGGCCGAGCCTGGAGATTTCGGGCGCGAGCCGATCCATGAACGTCCCCTTCTCGACGATCAGCTGGCCGCCGCCGAAAAAGATGTTGGGCAGATCGATCGCATCCTGTGCGCTCATCTTCCAGTCGATGAAGCCGACCAGCGATTTCAGCACATGCATGATGATGCGCTTGCCGCCCGCCGATCCGATCGCCAGCACGACCTTGCCCGAAGGATCGTAGACAATCGTCGGCGACATCGACGACAAGGGCCGCTTGCCGGGCTCGACCCGATTTGCGACAGGCGCCCCGTTCTTGGTCGGCGCGAACGAGAAGTCGGTGAGCTCGTTGTTGAGCACATAGCCGTTAGCGACCAGCTGGCTGCCGAAATAGCCTTCCACTGTCGATGTCATGGTGACGATATCACCCTGACCGTCGGCCGCCACGAAGTCGGTCGTGCCATGCTCGTCGATCCCGGTGCCGGCGGTGCGCTTGCCCGCGCCCGGCGGCGTTCCGGGTTGATAGTCCGCGAGCGAACGCGTCGGCGAGATCAACTTGGCGCGGCTCGCCAGATAGGACTTGTCGAGCAGCCCCGCGATCGGGACGGTCACGAACGCGGTGTCGCCCAGATATTGATCGCGATCGGCATAAGCGAGCTGCATCGCCTCGCCGATCAGATGCCATGCCACCGGCGATTGCGGGCCAAGCCTCGCCATGTCGAAATGTTGGAGCATGCCGAGCATCTGTAGGATGGTGATGCCGCCTGACGATGACGGCGCCATCGAGCAGACGCGGTAGCCGCGGTAGGTGCCGCAGATCGGATCCTGCAGCTTCGCCTGGTACGCCGCCAGGTCGGCCGGCGTGAACGGCGTGGCGTTGCGCGGTGCGCCGGAGACGGCGGCGGCGATCGCCTGCGCATTGCTGCCGCTGTAGAAGGCATCCGGCCCCTCGGCAGCGGTTCGCTTCAGGATAGCCGCGAGTGCCGGATTGCGGATCGTCGTGCCGGCGGGCTTTGGCACGCCATTGTCGGTGTAGAGCGCGGCGATGGCCGGGAAGTCCTTCCAGAACGGCGCCATCGCCTGCAGCCGATCCTCCATTAGCGGGGTGACCTGATAGCCGTCCTCGGCAAGCGCGATCGCCGGCTGGATCAGCTGCGCCCAGGGAAGCCTGCCCCATTTCTGGTGCGCCAGCGCAGCGAGCCTTACATTGCCCGGTACGCCCACCGACTTGCCGCCTGGGAAGGCCTGCACGAAGGGCATCGGCTGACCGTCGGCACCGACGAAGCGGTTCGGGTCGGACGCGGATGGCGCCACCTCACGCCCGTCGATCGTCTCGACCTTGCCGGCCTTTGCATTATAGTGGACGAAGTAGCCGCCGCCGCCGATGCCCGAGCTCTGCGGCTCGACCACGGTCAGCGCGAAGATCATCGCCACCTCCGCATCCGCCGCCGATCCGCCGGCACGCAGGATCGCCTGGCCCGCCGCCGCCGCGCGCGGATCGGCGGCCGAGACCATCCCATTGCCGGGCGGCGCCACCACTTGGGAAGCATCATCGGCAAGCGACGGCGTGGCGAGGAACAGGGCGGCAGCGAGGGCAAAGCGGATCATGCCCGCGAACCTAGTGGCAGGATGCTTCGGGGCAACCCCTGGCAGGCTGATGTCGGAAGTCTGACGCCGCTCGTTCAGCGCGGAGCGATCAGTGCGACACCCGGCCGGATCGTGATGCTGAGCTGGAGCTTTTCGCCGTCGACGGTCGCAATCTCCCGGATGTCCGACATCATACCCGGTCGGCTGAGGTCGTCCGCCATTGCAAAGGCGGCGTCGGCCGCCGCCTTGAGCGGCATCGCTTCGGACACGATCTCGCGCCTGCCATCGACGTGGCACACGGCCAGAGTGCAGCTCATGTCGCTCATGCGGCCGCACCCCTCACGCGAAGCCGGCTTGGCGGATGAGCGGACATATCGAGCAGCCCTTCCGAACGCAGGCTTACCCAGCCCGTCCGGGCGAGGATGAGATGATCGTGGAGAGCAATGCCGAGCGCGCGGCCGCCGTCGACGAGTGTCCGCGTTGCTGTCAGGTCTGCCTCGCTCGGCTGCGGATCGCCCGATGGATGGTTGTGCGCCAGGATCAGCGCGGTCGCGCCGAGGGTGAGCGCGCGCTTCAATACCTCGCGCGGGTAGATTGGCGCTGCATCGACGGTGCCGCGCGCCATCGTCTCATCCGCGATCAGCACGTTGCGCGCGTTCAGGAACAGCACGCGGACCTGTTCGACATCGAGCTGGCCCATGACCAGCATCAGATAGTCGATTGTCGCCTGGTACGCCTGCATCAGCGGGCGGCCTTCGATGGCGGCGCGGGAGACGCGGTCGATGGCTGACCGGATCGTGCGCAGGTGCCGGGCCGCTTCGCCCTCCTCGCGCGCCATCTCGCAGGCCTGCAGTACCGCAGCGAGCGTGCCGTGACGCCTCAGTAGCGCAGCGGCTTCGCAAGCGGACGATGCCCCTAGGACCGGGCCAAGGAGCTCCGCCAGGAGATGTCGATCCCGTTCCGCCTGATCCGCAAGCGATGATGGCGGGCGCCGCCGATCAGCAGCGCCATCATCGGCCAGCCCCAGACCCCCTGCAGAATCACATAGGCCTGCGGGACAACCTCGGGCCCCAGCAGGATCGGGATATGGGACAGGAAGCCCAGCCCGTGAACGCTCGTAATCCATACCGGCCACACTCGATTGGCCTTCATCATCAAGATGACGAGCGCGATCAGCATGAGCCCATCGACGAGCGCGATGCCGATCTCCACGGAGTCGAACTGGTTCTGCCAGGGCGATACGACGAGGATCGTCAGGAGATTGCCGATGAAGAGGATGGCGGCGCCCACCCGTTCGGGGGCGCCGCCGCGGACAGCTGCGTAGATGATCCCGAACAGAAAAAGGATCGCGTAGAGATAATTATGCAGCTGGGCGTGATCCACCGCTCGAACCGATCAGAAGCCTCCGGCCCGGTCAAGCGGCGGATGGTCAGGCGACGACCGTCAGATGCCGCTCCAGCGGCGCTTCCTCGCCATTGTCGCTCTTGGTCGGAAACCAGTCGCCGGTGGCAAGCACCTTGAGGCCGAGCGCCTCCTTGTCGCGGGCAAGCTCCTCGTGCGCCGCAACGGACTGGCGGTAGGCGGTCGCCACCGACGCGATGATCTCGGCCGCCTTCTCCATAGCTCCCATGCCGATCTCGAGTGGCATGCGCGATTGCATATCGGTGCGTGCTTCGACGATGCGGATCAGCAGCGTGCCGACCGATGAAGCAGCGCTGTTCAGCGATGCCTCGACATCGTGCATCGCCAGCGCGACGGGGGCGGCGACATGGCCGCGTGCGGCAAGGGTGCGGGGCGAAGGCATAGGTCTCTCCTGGCACGCCGACGATGCCGGCGCGTGTCGCTGCTCGAACATTCAGGTGGATCAGTGGCGGTAGAAGTGGCTGATCAGGATCGCGAGAAGACAGACGAGGGCGCTTGCCGCAGCGAGCTTGACGACGATGTCGAGCGCTTTGCCCAACGGATCGGCAAGTGCCAGGTTCTGCTTCTGCTCTCCGTTCTTCCGTTCGGTGACAGGCCAAAAAGCCGTCATCTTCGTGGGCACTTCGAAGGCCGACTGGGTTTCCCTTAGTTCGAGGCGGGCGGGCTGATAGTGCGCCGCCTCCGGATGAAGCGGCTTGCTGGTCATGGCAGCATCCGCAGAACTGGGCAGGTCCGGCCATTGGGGGTCCGATCGCCGGACCCCTCCCAGCGCCTCATGCGCGACGAGCATCCGCGCGGCATCGGCGCGCCGAGTAGCGCCGAGCTTCGCCATCGCGCCCTTGATCGTCTTGTCGATCGCGTCCTTGGACGCGTTTAGTTCACGCGCGATCTCGGCGGTGTTGCGCAGGTCGTGCACCAGGCGAAGGCACGCCCGCTGCCGCTGGGTCAACCTCTCGAAGCGATCGTCTTCCATGTCGCGCCGCCCTGTTGTTAACCATGTCGTAGCGGCTTTTCTGGTGCAGGTCGAACGTCTTGCAAGCTACCCGATGGCTTCGGCGATGGTGGCGAAACCATCGCGTTCGAGCAACGGCACGAGCCCGCGCGCGATCCGCCTCGCCAGGC
Organism: uncultured Sphingomonadaceae bacterium; assembly: GCA_964242855.1. Taxonomy (GTDB): domain Bacteria; phylum Pseudomonadota; class Alphaproteobacteria; order Sphingomonadales; family Sphingomonadaceae; genus Solisphingomonas. The sequence continues at coordinate 2,372 of CAXTBZ010000044.1, read as the reverse complement.
CCGGACCTTCATAGACCAGCGCCGAATAGAGCTGGACGAGGCTGGCGCCGGCCCGGATGCGTGCATAGGCATCCTGAGCGGACGCGATGCCCCCTGCAGCGACCAGCGGCATCTGCCCGCCGGTGGCGCTGCGGAAATCGCGCAGCCGCGCAAGCGCCAGCGAACGCAGCGGCTCGCCGGACAAGCCCCCCTGCTCGCCAGCAAGCGCGGAGGAGAGCGGCGGCCGCGAAATCGTGGTGTTGGCGACGATCAGCGCATCGACCTTCCGATCGATCGCGACGCGGACGATGGCGTGGATGTCGCTCCGTTCAAGATCGGGCGCGACCTTTAAGAAGATCGGCGGCCCGGCCGCGCCGCGCGCTTCCATGACCGCGGCGAGCAGTTCGTCCAGCGCCGCGGCCTCCTGCAGCGCGCGCAGCCCGGGTGTGTTGGGCGAGGATATGTTGATCGCCAGGTAATCCGCCACCGGCGCCATGGTGCGGACGCCCGCGACATAGTCAGCGATGCGATCGGCTGCATCCTTGTTGGCCCCGACGTTGACGCCGACGATGCCCTGACGCGGGCGGCGGGAGAGACGATCGAGCGCCGCCTGCTGCCCGCCATTGTTGAAGCCCATACGGTTGATGACGGCACGATCCTCGGCCAGCCGGAACAGCCGCGGCTGCGGATTGCCCGCTTGCGGCTGCGGCGTCAGCGTGCCCACCTCGACGAAGCCGAACCCCAGCCCCAGCATCGCATCGGGCACCCGCGCGTCCTTGTCATACCCCGCCGCAAGCCCGACGGGGCTCGGAAAGTCGAGACCTGCCACCCGCACGGCGAGCCTTGGATCGTAGCTGAGCGGCTTTCGCACCGACAACAATGCCAGCGCGGATAGCGAAAGCGTATGTGCGCGTTCGGCATCGAGCCGGAAGATAAGCGGCCGGAGGAGAGGGTAGAGCGCCATGACGACCCGCTAACCGATTTTGAGGTGCCGCAACACCGTCCCCTTCAAGAGCCGGAAACGAGGCGTGTCGGCCCTTGACCCCGGCTCCTGCCGCGACCACATGGCAATCCGGATCAATACGGTCCGATATCAAACGGACCGCAAAAAAATGCGCCTCTCCAGCCTCGCCGATTATGCGGTCGTGATGATGGCCGCCGCCGCCGGTCATCCGGCGGGCGCGAAGCTGTCGGCCACCATCCTCGCGGCCGAGACCGGTGTGCCGCTGCCGACCGCGCAGAAGCTGATGGGGAGGCTTGCATCCGCCGGTCTGCTCGCCTCGGCGCGCGGTGCGGCGGGTGGCTTCACCCTCGCGCGGGCGGCGGATCGCATTAACCTCGCAGAGATCGTCGAGGCGGTGGAGGGTCCGATCGCGCTTACCTCCTGCGTCGATGAGGCCAAGCATGATTGCGCACTGGAAGGCGCCTGCAAGGTCCGCCCGCACTGGGGCGTGGTCAACGAGGCGGTGCGCGGCGCGTTCGCGGATGTATCGCTTGCCAGCCTCGCCGCTCCCTTCCCGAGCGTAGTCGAGGGACCTGAGGCAGGCGCGGCACTTGGGGCACGTGCCTCGACTTCGCTCGGCACGAACGGTGTTACTACGTTTGAGGGCGCATACTAATGGCCACCCGCAACCTCGAAGCGCTCGCCGCTGCCGAGAAGCTCTCCACCTACGAATGGGGTTTCTCCTCCGATATCGAGCAGGAGTTCGCGCCAAAGGGCCTCTCCGAGGACACCGTGCGCTTCATTTCGGCCAAGAAGGGCGAGCCGCAATGGATGCTCGACTGGCGGCTGAAGGCATACAAGCTGTGGCTGACGATGGAGGCGCCCGATTGGGCCAAGCTCAACGTCCCGCCGATCGATTATCAGGACGCCTATTACTACGCCGCGCCCAAGGCCAAGCCGAAGCTCGGCTCGCTCGACGAGGTCGATCCCGAGATCCTGCGCACCTACGAGAAGCTCGGCATCCCGATCAAGGAGCAGAAGCTGCTCGCCGGCGTGGTCGAGGACATCGACGCCATGCCGCAGGGCCGGCGCATCGCGGTGGATGCGGTGTTCGACTCGGTCTCGGTCGCGACCACCTTCCGCGCGGAGCTTGAGAAAGCCGGCGTGATCTTCCGGTCAATTTCAGAGGCGATCAAGGAGTATCCCGGTCTTGTCCGCCGCTGGCTGGGCAAGGTCGTGCCTCAGCATGACAACTACTTCGCCACGCTCAACGCCGCGGTCTTCTCGGACGGCACCTTCGTCTACATTCCGGAAGGGGTGCGCTGCCCGATGGAGCTCAGCACCTACTTCCGCATCAACGCCGAGAATACCGGCCAGTTCGAGCGCACGCTGATCGTCGCCGACAAGGGCAGCCACGTCTCCTATCTCGAGGGCTGCACCGCCCCGCAGC
>CAXTBZ010000043.1:0-22047 GCA_964242855.1 uncultured Sphingomonadaceae bacterium | reverse complement strand
GGATCGCCCATCGGCTGAAGCGATAGGGCAGCAGCCGGAAGAAGCCGCCGCCGCCGGCCGCCAGCGTCCTCGATCCGAGCCTGGCGGTCGTCACCGGCAGCTCGACCATGGCGCTTCCGGAAACGGGCTTCCACACGAAGCGCGGGCTCTCGGGCCAGCCATAATGATCATGCTTCACCGGTGCCACCGAGGAGGAATAGCTATAGCCCTCCTCCGCCAGGATGGGATGGGCCCACGGCGTCCGCGCGTCGATCGAGAAGCTCGGCGCACGATAGCCGGTGACCTCGGCGCCGGACGCATCCTCGATCGCGGCCTTGGCGCGGCGCAGATCGGCGCGGAACTGATCGGGGCTCATCGTGAAGACGCGATCATGATCCCAGCCGTGGCTGGCGATCTCATGCCCCTCGGCGACGATGCGGCGCATCTGCTGCGGTGCGCGCACCGCCACCCAGCCAAGCGTGAAGAAGGTCGCTTTGACGCCTGCTCGTGCGAACAGATCGAGCACCGCATCGGTGTTGCGCTGGACGCGGCTTTCGAGGCGCGGCCAATTGGCCTTGTCGATCACCTTTTCGAAAGCGCCGACCTGAAACCAATCCTCGATATCGACCGACATCGCATTCCGGATCGTCTTCGCCCTATCGCCCATGACGGCTGGATACCGGCTCTCGCCGATATGACGAAAGGGAAATGTCACGGGAGTATCAGCGCGAAGAGTATTGCGCGCCGGCGCTCACCGGCTCCTCGCGCTCGACCCAGTCGATCAGCAGGCCGAGGACGCGGCGGATCGCGGCCTCCTGCTCGTCCAGCCGCTCTTCGAGCGAGGCGATCCGATCGAGCAGCTCGGGATCCTGTGCGGTGACGATCCGAACGGGCGCCGCCTCCGTCGGTGGCGCGGCGTCCATCGCGCGGCGCCGAGGCTCGGCAGCGGCCGGGGCAGACGCGCGCGCCACCTGACGCTCTTCGCCCATGTCGGCCGCGACGAGATCGACGGTATGCGCATCGATGCGGTTCAGCCCCTCCACCGAACCATGGAGGAGCACGCGGCCAGCCAGCATGTTGAGCCGGCGCGGCACGCCGCCCGAGTGGCGGTAGAGCGCGGCGAAGCTGTCCTCGGTGAAGTCCGGATTGCCCGTCCAACCGACCATCGACAGCCGGTGGCCGATATAGGGGGCGATCTCCTCCTCCTCCATCGGGGTGAGGTGGTGCGTCGCGATCACGCGCTGGCGCAGCTGCTCGAGATGCTCGCTATGCTCGAAGCGCTCGCGGAACTCGGGCTGGCCGAGCAGGAAGATCTGGACCAGCGCCTGCCCGCCATTCTGGAAATTGGAGAGCATGCGCAGCTCTTCAAGCGCGGAGAGCGGCAGGTTCTGCGCCTCGTCGACGATCAGCAGGATCTGACGGCCCTCTGCGGCGTGCAGCCTTAGTGAGCGCTCGATCCGATCAAGCAGCTGCGCCTTGGCGAGCCCCTCGGTGGCGAGGCCGAGCTGCTGGGCGGTGAGGCGCAGCATGTCCTCACCCTCAACCTGGGTCGAGACGAGGCGGATTGCGTGGAGGCGCTGCGGATCGATCGACGCCATCAGATGACCGACGAGCGTTGTCTTGCCCGCACCGACATCGCCGGTGATGACGATGAAGCCTTCGCCCTGCGCCAGACCATAGCCCAGATAGGCCATGGCAGTGCGGTGGGTCTTGCTTTCGAACCAGAAGCGCGCGTCCGGCGTCAGCTGGAACGGGCGATCGGTGAAGCCGTAGTGGCGATCGTACATAATCCGGCCTTTCCGGTTACATCGTGTAGCGGACGGAGACGGACCCCGTGCCGACCACGTCGGTATTGCGGTTGTTGCCCGACCCCGATGACGCGCTGACCGAGGCGGTGCCCGACAGATGGGGTGAGAAGCCGCGATAGTAGCTCGCCGAGACGCCGTAGACCCAGAAGCTCGACGAGTTGAACTCATCGTCGTCGTTCCAGGTCGCCAGTGCGTTAAAGGCGACGCTCGACACCGGCGAGAGCTTGCGCACCGCCACGCCGTCGATGCTGACGCTCTGCTCGTTCGCGCCGGTGAAGTTCAGCACGGCGACATCGAACTCGGGCTCGAGATAATGACGACGCTCGTAACCGACGCCGAGACCATAGTTCCACAGCCCGCGGCTCTTCGACCAGTCGGCGAACACGCCGCGCGAGCGGTAGAAGTTCGAATTGACCGAATTCAGCGCCGGCAGGCAGCCGCCCTGCCCGCCATTGGCGCCGAACACGCACCCGGCGAGCGTCGTCGGGATCGGCGGCGCAAAGCTGTTGAAGCTGGTCGGCAGCGATCCGACGCCGCTGCTCAGCTGGCGGCCGAAGCTGGTGTAATCGTCGTACGCGACGACCTCCACGCTGCTGTCCGGATCGATCTGGTGCTGGAAGCGCCCGGTCACGACGGTCTCGCCGTAACGCTTGCCGCCTCGGATCTCGAGCGAGGTGCGCGCGCTCGGACGCCACAGCACGCCGACGTCCCAGATCAGCCCGTCCTCATCATAGGTGAGCAGGCGCTTCTTGCTGTGATCGCCCTGGAGGTGGCGCTTGTCGGTGAGGATCGCGTTGCCGTCGGCGTCGGTCAGGATCTGTTCGGACGACGCGCGGTTCTTCTCATAACCCACGCCGCCTTCGAGCGCGACCGTGTCGCTCACCGGGGCCGTAAGGTCGACGCGACCGTAATACCCATCGAGGCGCGCGCCGAGGAAGTGGACCTCGTCGCGGCTCGCCCCGCCCGAGAGCTTGATGCCGACCGGCAGGCCGAGGCCACCGGGATTGGTCCCAATCGAGGCATCGAGCAAATGATCAGTGGTAGTGAAGTTGTTCTGCAGCACCGGCTGGCCTGGGCCGAGATCGAAGTCGTCGCCGCCGCTCGAACGCGTCCAGGCGTAACGGTAATCCGCGTTGAAGTTCAGGTCCCCGAAGGTGGTGGCGTAGCTCGGCCCGATCTCGGCCGAATAGACCTGCTGGGTGTTGTCCGTATCGCCGAAGACGAAGCCTGCTGAGCGTCGACCGAAGCCGCCGCTCGCACGCGTGGCGATGCCGGCGGCATTAAGCGACAGTTCCTTGGTCGGCTGCCAGGTGACCACGCCGAGGCCGGTGTGGACGTCGGTATCGCGATACTTGTTCGACCAGGCGAAATAATGGTCGTAGCGATAATCGAGCTGGCCCTGAACATGCGCGCCGTCGAGTGTCGCGTCCACGCCGGCGGCGAGGCCGGTGTACGTCACCGCATCCTGATCATGGCCGGTGATGTCGGCGGTGAAGACCTGCTGTGCCTCGATATACGGATGAATCGAGGTGCGTGCGTCGGCCGGAGCCGCAGCGAAGCCCAGGCTTCCGATCAGGGCTGTGGTAAAGGCGAGCCGCTTCATCTGTCTGTTCCATAATAGCGGCCGAAGCGGCGGCTGGAGCCGCCGAATTCGACACCGTTCAGGAGAAGCTGCGGCTTCGGGCAGGCCGAAAGCAGCTCGAGGGCTTCACGCAACTCGGCCTCGCCGGTCTTTTCGGCGCGAACCACAAACAACAACTGTCCGGAGTGCATCGCGAGCACCGAAGCCGGTGAGGCGGAGAGTGCAGGCGGAGAGTCGAACAGGATGATCCGCCGCGGATCGCGCGTGCGCAGCCGCTCGAGCACCTGGGTGGTGCGGGCGGATGCAAGCAATTCGGTGGCCTCGTTAGTCCGTCGGCCGGCAGGAAGCACCGAGAGCCCCGCAATGTCGGTGCGGACGATACAGCCTTCGATGTCGATGGAGGCGTCGGCGATGGCATCGATCAGGCCGGCGCCGTTCTCCAGACCAAGCGTCGAGAGCACCTCGGGTTTGGCCACATCGGCATCGACGAGGATCACCTCGACGTCCTTCTCGGCGGCGAGGCTGAGCGCGAGATTGATCGCGCAGAAGGTCTTGCCCTCGTCGGGCCGCGCCGAGCAGACCAGGATGGTGCGCCCCGTCGGCGCCTCGTCCATGCCACGCAGCAGCTGGCGCTTGACGATGCGGAACTCCTCGGCGAGCGCGGTGGCGCCGCTGTCGGGCACGATGAAGCCGCCGTCACGCAGATCGTCCATTGCGATCCGTCCGAAGCGCGGCTCCGCCGCTGGCCCCTGGTAAGCCGGTTGCGCAACCGGAGCGGGTGAGAAGGAGACTGGCGCTGGTTGAACGGGCAACGCCTGAGGCACTGCCTCCGCCTGGCCCGGCCCACGCAGCTTCTCGCCGAAGTCATAGACGTTGGCCGCGCGTTCGACGAGCGACGGGCCACGCGGCCGCTTGGGCGGAATGTTACCCGCTGGATCGGGCGCGATGGGGGTGTGCTTGCTCATGCCATCCCAATCCTTCACGCCATCAAGCCGCGTTGAACGAACTCGACGGCGAGCAGGAGCACAAAGGCCCCAACCAGCGCGCCGCCCGCCCCCGCGAACCATTTGAGCTGCTGCTGCTCGACGGTCTTCTGCTTCGATCCGCGCACGTAGCTGACCGCACCCAGCACCGGCAGACCACTCGCCGCCGCAAGCGCGGCCGGTGTCGAATAGCTCGACAGCATCTTCTGGCGCAGGAAGGCGACGCCTGCCCCGCCCGCACATGCGAGCAGCAGCACGCCGGCGAGCAGCAGCGGCCGCATCGGCTTGGCCGGCACGCGTGAGAAGCTCGGCGGATCGATGACCCGGAACTGGACGCTGCCGTCCGAGCTCTGCGCGTCGGCCCGCAGCTTGATCGCCTCGCGGTCCTGCAGCATCTTGTCGTACTGGGCCTGGAGCACGTCGTGATCGCGCGACAGCTTCGCCTGCTCGGCGGTGATCTCGGGGGCGCCGGCCTGCTTGGCCGCGAAACTCGCGAGATCGGACTGAAGCTGGGCTCGGCGGGTGGAGAGCGCCGCGTAGGTGGCCTGCTTGTCCGCCTGCATCGATCGCAGCGAGATGTATGCCGGGTTTGGCTGGCTGTTCGATCCGCCGCCGCCATTGTCCGCCGCCGCAGCGCCGGCCATCCGCGAGATCTGGCCCTTGAGCGCGATCACGTCGGGATGCTGATCGGTCCAGCCCTGCGCCTGATCGGCGGCGAGTTGCGCCTGAAGCTGGCCGAGCCGCTCGCGTGGGCCGCCGGTGCCGGAGGCGACAGGCGGGCCGGGAATCGACGCCGGAGTGGCGGCCATTTGGCCGTTGACCGCGGCGAGCGCGCTCTGGGCCGCGGCGAGGTTGGTCTCGACATCCTGCAGCTGGGATTGCGCGGCCTGCATCCGGTCGGCGATCGAGCCGGTGCCGGGCAGCATGCCCATATATTTGGTCTCGAACGCCTGCTGCTTGTTCTCGGCATCCTGCAGAGCAGCGCCGCGATCGGCGAGCTGCGCATCCAGGAACTTCAGCGATCGCTGCGCCTCGTCGGCGTTCCCCGAGGCATTGGTCTGGGTAAACAGATCAAGCAGCCGCTGGCCGACCACCTGGGCAAGGTGGGCGTTCTGCGAGTCGGTGAAGCCGCCACCCGACAGATCGACGCTGAGCTCGAACAGATTGTCCTGCGTGGATTTGATCGTCACCGACTTGGACAGGCGCGCAACCTGCGCGGCGAGATCGCGCGGCGTGGTCGCCTGCTTGGCAAGATCGGTCGACTTCACCACGCCGGTAAGGTTGTCGGCGGAGAGCAATGTCTGGCGGAAGCTGTCGATATCCTGCTGCTGGTCGTTCGGGCTGATACCTACCGCTTGCGGCAGGATCGACTGCGGCGTGATGTAGACCTTGGCCCGGCTCTCATAGGTGTTGGGGATCAGCGATACGCCGAGCCATCCAACCAGCGCGATGCCCCACGCCACCGCAAGCGCCAGCCAGCGGCGGCGCCAGACGGCGTGGATGCCGACCCGGATCTCGTCGAGGATCGCCTGCATGTGCTCTACGCCTCGCTACCGGTCGCTCAGAACATGCTCTCGGGGATGATGATCACGTCACCCGGTTCCAGCTTCACGTTCGCCTTCACGTCGCCGTGCTTCACCAGCTTGGCGATCTGGAGCGGATATTCGTGCTGCTTGCCCGTGGCCTTGTCGAAACGCACGAGCTTCGCGCGATCACCTGACGCATATTGGGACAGTCCGCCGACCGCGATCATAGCATCGAGCAGCGTCATGTTGGCACGGTAGGGCAGGCTTGCCGGCTTGTCGGTGGCGCCGACGACACGCACCTGCTGCGAGTAGGTGCCCGAGAAATTGTCCACCATCACCGAAACCAGCGGGTCCGACACATATTTGGTGAGCGCGACCTTGATGTCGTCGGCGAGCTGCGCGGGCGTCTTGCCGGTGGCGGGCAGGTCGGCGATCAGCGGCGTGGTGATGCGGCCATCGGGGCGGACCTGAACCTTGGCGCCGAGTTCGGGATTGCGCCAGACGAAGATGGTGAGCTGATCGAGCGGCCCGATCAGATACTGCTCGCCCGGATCCTGCTGGTTCGACACGAAGGTCGCCGCCGGCAAGGCCGGGCCGTTCGCAGTCGAGGCGCAACCGGCAACCACAGTGCAGAGCATCGCCGCCAGTACCGTCTTCGAAGCGCCCTCGAACCGCATATCATTTCCCCTTTGCCGTCAGGACGCCGCGCGTGCCGATGCATCGACATACGCTCATCCCTGGTCTTTGGACGGCTGGCCTAGGCCCGCACAGGTGAATTTTACGTTAGGACAGTGCCGGTATCGGCCGAAATCGCGATCTCGGATGCCGCCGGATGTCCCAAAAAGGCACCCGGAGACGCCGTTGCTCCATACGCGCCCGCAAGGAACACGGCAATGACGTCACCCGCATCGGCGTGGGGCAGCATGGCATCATCGGCGAGGCGATCGAGCGGCGTGCACAGGCAGCCGACGACGCTGGCCTCTTCCTCCGGCGCGGCGGCGAAGCGCGTCGCCACCGCCACCGGATAGTTGCGGCGGACGACCATGCCGAGATTGCCGGACGCAGCGAGCTGGTGATGCATGCCGCCATCGGTGACGAGGAAGGTCTTGCCATGGCTGATCTTGCGGTCGACGATCCGGGTCAGATAAACGCCCGCCTCGGCCACCAGCCAGCGACCGAGTTCGATCGCGTAACGTGGCACCTGATCTCCGATCTGATCGGCCAGCGCTTTACCGATTGCCTCCACGTCCAGCGGCGCATCGCCCGCGAAGTACGGCACCCCGAAGCCGCCGCCGATGTTGACCAGAGGTGCCTCGATGCCGCTTTCTTCATCGATGTGCCGGGAAAGCGCCACGCTGCTCGCCTGCGCCTCGACGATCGCGTCTGCATCAAGCGACTGCGAGCCGGCGTAGACGTGCAGCCCGCGATAATCGGCGCCGGCTGCGACGAGGCGACGGACCAGCGCCACAACGCGCGCCTGATCGACGCCGAAGGGCTTGGCGCCCCCGCCCATCCGCATCCCCGATCCACGCAGCTCGAAATCCGGGTTCACGCGAACGGCCAAGCGCGGCGTCAGCCCCAAGGCTTCCGCCGCAAACAGGGCACGATCGGTTTCGTGTTCGGACTCGAGGTTGATCGTCGCACCGGCTAGGATCGCGGCCGCCAGCTCGCGCGTGCGCTTGCCGGGGCCGGCGAAGCTGACATGCTTCGCGCCGGCGGCACTCGCGAGCGCCAGTTCACCCGAAGACGCGACGTCGAAACCGTCGACGAGCCTCGCCATCATGTGAAGCAAGGGCGCGAAGGGATTGGCCTTGACGGCATAATGGATGTTCAGCCCTGCCGGCGTCGCTGTGCGCAGACGCGCGACCTTGGCCGCCACCATCGCGAGATCGTAGACGAACAGCGGCGTGTCTCCGGCCGCTTCGATCAAGCTCGCGACGTCATGGCCGCCGATCGCAAGCCGTCCCTCCCCGTCAGCCTCGAAGCCCGGAGGTATCGGCCCGAGCGGCTTCACGCGCCATGCTCCCGCAAGACTGCCGCACGATCGATCTTGCCGTTCGGGTTGCGCGGCAGGTCGTTCACCCAAATCACCTCGCGCGGCTGCTGGAAGTTTGGCAGTTCGGCCCGAAGGTAAGCGAGTAGCCGCGCCTCGTCACCCGTACCGCGCGCCACCAGCCGAATCGCCTGGCCCAGCCGCTCATCGCTGAACCCGATCGCCACCGCCTCGTCCGCCGCTCCGCTCGCGATCGCCGCCTCCTCGATGTCGGTGGGGCTGACGCGATTGCCCGACACCTTGATCATCTCGTCGTTGCGACCCACGAAGCGGAGCAGCCCGTCTGCATCGCGCGTGACCGTGTCACCCGACCACACCGCCGTCCCGCAGAGCCGCGAAGCCGAAGGCGCCGGCCGGAACCGCGAGGCAGTGCGATCGGCGTCACGCCAGTAACCCTGCCCCACCAGCGGCCCGGCATGGACCAGTTCGCCGGGCTCGCCGTCGTCCGTCAGGGTACCGTCGGGCCGCACCACCAGCACTTCGGCAAACGGTATCGCACGCCCGATCGAGCCGGGATGCGTGTCGATCAGCGCAGGATCGAGTCGCGTGGAGCGGAACGCTTCGGTGAGGCCATACATCAAGGTGAGGCTGGCCTGCGGGAAGAGCGAGCGCAAGCGCCGGACGAGCGGCGCCGGCATCCGCCCGCCGGTCGCGGACAGGATCCTGGGCTCCGCGGCGACTTCGGCAGGCCAACTCGTCTCGGCGAGTTGGAGCCAGAGTGGAGGCACACCGGCGAGCACCGTGATGTCATGGCGATCGACCGCGCGCACCATGTCGGCGCCGATCAGGTAATCGAGTGGCACCGCACAAGCGCCCGCCGCCCAGCTCGACAGCAGCTGATTGAGCCCGGCATCGAAGCTGAGCGGCAGCACCGCCAGAGTGCGATCGTCAGGCGCAAGGCCAAGATAATGGGCGACCGAGATCGCGCCCAGCCACAGATTGGCATGGCTCAGCATCACCCCCTTCGGCTTGCCCGTGGAGCCCGACGTGTAGAGCAGCGCCGCCAGCGCATTGGTGTCGCCGCCCGATGGAGCGAGGGGCTCGCGATGAACCGCGGCGGCATCTTCGCTCAGGACAATGCAGCCTTCCGGAACATCGCCATCCTCCAGCAGCGCCGCCCGCGCAGATTGCGTGACCAGCAGCTGCGCCCCGCTATCAGCCAGGATGTGCGCCACCTGGGCGCGCTTGAGCAGCGGGTTGATCGGCACATGCACGAGCCCGGCGCGGGCGCAGGCGAGCACCATCAGGCATGCCGTCCGCGTCTTCGGCAGCCAGCTCGCGATCCGAGCACCGCGATCGGCCTTCTCGGACAGGTGCGCCGCCAGCGATCCGACCGCGTCTTCAAGCCCGGCATAGTCAAGCGTGCCCTGCCGATCGATCAGGGCCGGGTCTTCTGCCCGGCCGCGCAGGGTCAGCCGATCGAGGCGCTGCGGCACCGGATCGAGGCCCTCCCACTCCGTCAACACTTGCACTGACTGCCCCTCGCGCGCCACAGGTCGGCCAGGGGGATAGCGCGATGCCGCTCTCGGTGGAATGGTTCGACGATCTCGATGCGGTCGCTGCCGATGCCGGCGGTGCACTGGATCGCTCGAACCAGCCATGGCTCTACGATCGGCTCGCGTGGATCACGCTGACCCGCACCCACGTCATGCCTGACGCCAAGCTGGCGATCCTGCGCGTGCGGGACGGAGACGAGGCAGCGTGGCTCTTCCTCGTCGAGACCGGACGACGTTGCGCGGCACCGCTGGCGAGTTGGTACACGCTCCGCTTCGCGCCGGTGTTCTACGGCGATGGCGCGGCAAGGCATCTGCCCGCACTCTTCCACCATGCCGCTAGGCGTTTCGACGTGATCGCGCTGCATCCTCTTGATGCACCGGTCGCTCCCCTCGGCTGGCGAAGCTTCGCGCAGCCCGCCTCGACGAACTGGACGCTTGATGTCGACGGCCGTGACTTCGTCACCTATTGGGCGGCGCGTCCTGCAAAGATGCGCAACACCGTCGCGCGGCGGATGGCGAGCCGTCCGATGACCGTGACGATCCACCACGACTTCGATTCCGCACGATGGGCGGAGTACGAGTCCGTCTATGCCGACAGCTGGAAGCCTGCGGAGGGATCGTCGTCATTCCTGCGCGCGCTCGCCATGCAGGAAGCCCTCGCCGGTACGCTCCGGCTTGGCTTGGCGTATGATCGAAGCGGTGGTGCAATCGCCGCTCAGCTCTGGCTGGTCGAGCATGGCGTGGCCACGATCCACAAGCTGGCGCATCGCGAAAGCGCCAAGGCGGGGTCGCCGGGATCGCTGCTCAGTCACGCAATGTTCAAGGCGGCGATCGATGAGGATCGCGTAACGCGGATCGATTTTGGTCTCGGTAACGAACCGTACAAGGCCGACTGGGTCGACACGGCGCGTCCGATGTGGCGGGTCGACGCATACCGGCCTGTCTCGCTTCGCGGCGTGCTGGGGATCACCCGCGAGGCGATCACCCGCCTTGCTCGCAATGCGCGACGCGGCTAGGCGCGCGGCGATGACACAGGGTTCGGACACGGCAGAGCGGCTCCGCTCGATCCTGCGCGAGGTGCTGGGCCTCAGCGCGGCGCGGGCGGCCGCGCTGGATGCGGACACGCCTTTGTTCGGCGCGATGCCGGAACTGGATTCGATGGCGGTGGCCGGGTTGCTGACCGAGATCGAGGACCGCTTCCACATCCGCATCGAGGATGACGAGATGGGTGGCGACATGCTCGAGACATTCGGCGCGCTTCTCGCCTTCGTCCGCCGCAAGCAGGGCGCATGATCGAGACGCCCCGGCTTCATCGGTATTCCGACGGCGAGTTCATGCTGAGTTTCGGCGAAAGCACCGGCCCGCAGATCCTTGTTCTACAGCCATTATTTGAAGAGATGAACCGGTGCCGCGCGACCGTGATGGAGCTTGCCAGATCGCTGGCCGCACGTGATATCGGCTGCTGGATTCCCGATCTACCGGGCACCGGCGAGAGCCTCGTTGCGCTCGAAAGCCTCGAATGGGCGCAGTGGCTCGAAGCGACAGAGGCCGCGGCGGCGCTGATCCTGGCGCTCACTGGTCGGACACCCTTGTCGCTCGCGCTAAGAGGAGGCGCGCTTGTAGAGCCGGCGAACGTCGCAAGACACTGGCGCCTCGCCCCGACGTCGGGCCGGTCGTTGCTCAGCGACTTGCGCCGGAGCGCGCTGGCCAGCGGCAGCGACCCCGCCAGTCCCGCCGGTTATCGCTTGCACGAAGACATGGTGGCGCATCTGCAAACCTGCGAGCCCGAGGCACACTCCGCCGTGCGTACATTGCGCCTCCGCTCGGATGATCGCCCAGCCGACTGCCACATCGATGGCGATCCGATCTGGCGACGGCCCGAACCGGTGACCGACAGCGCGCTTAGTGCCGCGATCCTCGAAGACATAGTGGCGTGGGTTGCGGTTTGAGGGACATACTTACCATCCCCTGCGAAGGCGAACAGCTGCTCGTTACGCTCGAGGGGCCTGAGTCTGCCACGATCGGCTGGCTGTTCGTCGTCGGAGGCACCCAGACGCGCGTCGGACCACACCGCCTATACGAACGGCTCGCCGCACGGCTGGCGGACGCCGGACAAGCCGTCATCCGGTTCGATCGGCGCGGCGTCGGCGACAGCACGGGTGAGGACCGCGGCTATGCGGGAACCGGCGCCGATATCGATGCGGCGCTCGGCGCGCTTCATCGCGCTCACCCCGGGCTCATCGCCGTCCATGGTTTCGGGCTGTGCGACGGCGCCTCGGCATTGGCTCTGACGGCGCCGAAGTTGAACGGCGCGGTGCTCGCCAACCCGTGGGTGATCGAGCTGGTCGACGATCTTCCGCCCGCCGCCGCTATTCGGGGCCATTATCGCCGGCGACTGACGGACCCGAGCGCCTGGCGACGCCTCCTCGGCGGCGGCGTCAATCTTCGCCGACTCGTCCGCGGCGTCCTGCGATCACGTGGTGGTGCCGACGACAGCCTTATGCAGCGCTTCGTCGCCGGAATGCCCGGGCGGCCCCACTTCATCCTAGCCGAGGGCGACGGCACCGCGCAGGCGTTCACCGCTGCGTGGCGCAATTACAAAGGGCGTAAACCCCACGCCACCATCGCCAACATCCCGACGGCATCGCATACCTTCGCCGACCCGGCTGCGTTTGCGGCGCTGCTGCAGGCGCTGCTCGCTTATTCGGCGGCGATCGACTCTTCCTCGGCCTCGAAGTCGGCCTCGGCAAGATAGCGTTCGGCATCCAGCGCGGCCATGCAGCCGGTACCCGCCGCGGTAATCGCCTGCCGGTAGAGCTTGTCCATCACGTCGCCGCACGCGAACACACCCGGGACCGACGTGTGCGTCGTGCCCGGCGTCACCTGGATATAATGATCCTCGTCGAGCGCCAGGTGGCCGGCGAACAGTTCGGTCGCCGGATGGTGCCCGATCGCGACGAAGCCGCCATGCACGTCGAGCCGGCTCACTTCGCCGGTCACCGTGTCCTTGAGGTCGAGCGCGACCAGGCCGGCATTGCCCTCCCCGCCCACGAACTCGGCGACTTCCTTGTTCCACAGCACCTTGATGCCGTGATGCTTGAAAAGGCGCTCCTGCAGGATCTTCTCGGCACGCAGCGAGTCGCGGCGGTGGATGAGCGTGACGTCATGGCTATGGTTCGTCAGGTAGAGGGCCTCCTCCACCGCGGTGTTACCGCCGCCGATCACCGCCACCTTCTTGCCGCGATAGAAGAAGCCGTCGCACGTCGCGCAGGCCGAGACGCCTTGGCCGCGCAGGCGCGTCTCGCTCTCCAGCCCGAGCCAGCGGGCCTGCGCACCGGTCGCGATCACCAGCGTGTCGCCGAGATAGACGTGACCGCCGTCGCCGACGAGCTTGAACGGTCGCTGCGAGAGATCGACCTCCACGATCGTATCCCACATCATCTGCGCGCCGACATGCTCGGCCTGGCCTTGCATCTCCTCCATCAGCCACGGCCCCTGGATGACATCGCGGAAGCCGGGATAATTCTCGACATCGGTGGTGGTGGTCAGCTGTCCGCCCGGCTGAATGCCCTGCACCACGATCGGCGACATGCCGGCCCGCGCTCCGTAAATGGCAGCAGACAGGCCGGCCGGGCCGGAACCGAGGATGAGCATGCGGGTGGAGTGGGTGGCGGTCATGGAGGCTTTCCGATCAGATCCAGCTTGTCAGATAGGATGCCGGCACCACCCCGCGCAACCACGGGAATATGCGTCACGCTGATCGAGGGAGGCATGCGGGTGGTAGCGAAGGAGGGACTTGAACCCCCGACCCCAGGATTATGATTCCCGTGCTCTAACCAGCTGAGCTACTTCGCCCCGCACGCTCCGGCTGGCCTGTGGCCGCCGAGAAGCGCGCCTATAGGCAGCAGCGGCGATGTGGTCAACCGCGCGGCCGTCCGTTCGGAACCGCCGCGCTTGCACGTCGTTTCGCCGGAAAGCCCGTTCCGCCGATCCCCTTCGCCGATCAAGGAAAAATGATGGACCTCGTGACCCCGCTCGACATCATCTGCCGGATCATCATCCGGTCCCGCGCGCTCGAGGCGCAGGTCCCCGGCATCGATCCGGAGAATGACGATCCCGTCGACGATTCAGATGATGCGCGCGACGTTCTGGAGGACGAGATCGACGAGACCGCGACGGACGAACTGCGCACGGTGATCGACGATCTCGCCGACGATCAGCAGGCCGAGATCCTGGCCCTCGCGATGGTCGGTCAGGGCACGTACGACGTGTCCGAGTGGGACGACGCGCTCGAGGAGGCAAACGATCCCGATACCGAGCCGAGGGTCGATCTGCTGCTCGAAATGCCGACATTGTCTGAGAACCTCGAAGCCGGCCTCGCCGCGTTCGATCTCAGCTGCGACGGGGTCGGCCAGATCGACTGAGCGAGGGTCTGCGCGTTAGCCGGCGAAGCGGTAGCGCGAGATCAGCTCCCAGGGGCCGCCGCGATAGAAATGCGTCATGATGCCGACGAGATGCAGGGGGCGCGGCTGCGCATAATCGGCCGCCATCGCTGCCTGCAGCTTCTTCGCTTCGGCCGGCTGCACCTTGTTCTGGATGGTGACGTGGGGCCGCCAGCCCGCCTGATCCTGCGGCGTTAGCGTGCCGGCGAACGCGTCTGCTAAGTGGGCGCGAAGCTGCTACGCACCGCACCCGGAGCGCCACGCCGCGGCCGAGCGACATCGGTTCGCCGATCGTCGCCTCGGGTCGCTTGATCGCGCGCGTCTCCGCCTTCAGCCGGGTGTTCAGCTCGGACAGCAGGCTCGGCGCCAGATGGTGGAACAACGTTAAGTGCGCAGACAGCTGGTTGCGCTCGGGCGGGAAGTGTTCGCGGCGCAGGCCGTCGAGCCAGGCGAAGTCGGCAGGCCCGAACTCAGCGGTGACGATGATCGGCGCGAGGTCGGCGCTCACGCCTGTCAGATCTCGACCTGGCTGCCGAGCTCCACGACGCGGTTCGACGGCAGCTTGAAGAACTCCATCGCGCTTTCCGCGTTGCGCAGCATCCACGCGAACAGCTTCTCCCGCCAGATCCACATGCCGGGCCGGGACGAGGCGATCAGCGTCTGGCGAGCGAGGAAGAAACTCGTATCCATCATCCGCAGCGGCGCGCCGATACCCTGCACGTTGGAGAGCGCCGCCGGCACGTCGGGCTCCTGCATGAAGCCGTAGTGGACGACCATGCGGTAGAAGCCCTGGCCGAATTCCTTGACCTGCGTGCGATAGGACTGGCCGACATAGGGCACATCCTCGATCCGGACGGTGAGCAGGATCACACGCTCGTGGAGCACCTTGTTGTGCTTGAGATTGTGGAGCAGCGCGTGGGGCACACCGTCGCGCGCGGTGGTCATGAAGACGGCGGTGCCGGGCACGCGCTCGGCCGAGTTGGCGGCGGATTTTACGAACACCTGCACCGGCATCGCCACCTCGCTCAGCCGCTTCAGCATCAGCTCGCGACCCTTTGCCCAGGTGGTGAGCAGGGTGAAGGCGATGAAGCCGATCAGCAGCGGGAACCATCCGCCATCAGGCACCTTGGTGAGATTGGCCGAGAAGTAAGCGAGGTCGACCAGGAGGAAGAGCGCGATGATCGCACCGGCAAGCAGCTTGTTCCACTTCCAAAGCGTGAACAGCACCGTCGCCAGCAGCAGCGTATCGATCAGCATCGCACCGGTGACGGCGATGCCGTAGGCGGCGGCGAGATTGGTCGAGGAGCGGAAGCCGAACACCAACAGGATCACCATGATCATCAGCGTCCAGTTGATCGCCGGAATGTAGATCTGCCCGGCCGCCGCTGCGCTAGTGTGGGTGATGCGCAGGCGCGGGATGAAGCCGAGCTGGATCGCCTGCTGGGTGACTGAGAAGGCGCCGGAGATCACCGCCTGGCTGGCGATCACCGTCGCCATCGTGGCGAGGATCACCAGCGGCAGGCGGAACTGATCGGGTGCCAGCAGGAAGAAGGGCGACTTGATGATCTCCATCGCCGCATGCGGGGTAGCGGCGAGGATCATCGCCCCCTGCCCCAGATAGTTCAGCATCAGCGCAGGCAGCACGAAGACCAGCCATGAAAGGCGAATCGGCGGGCGGCCGAAATGGCCCATGTCAGCGTACAGCGCCTCCGCGCCGGTTACCGCCAGCACGACCGATCCCATCGCCAGGAACGCGTGCAGGGGCTGATCGGCGAAGAAGTAGAAGCCGTAGACCGGGTTCAGCGACCACAGCACGCCGGGCAACGCGATCATGTTGACGATGCCGAGCACCGCCAGCACGGTGAAATACACTAGCATGATCGGCCCGAACATCACGCCGATCCGCGCCGTGCCGCGCGCCTGCAGGGTGAACAGCCCGATCAGGATCCCGATCGCGATCGGGATGACGAAGGCGCCCATCCCCTTCTCGACGACGGTCAATCCCTCGACCGCGGATAGCACCGAGATCGCCGGCGTGATCATCGAATCGCCGAAGAACAAGGCCGTGGCGAATACGCCGAGCAGCACCAGCCCCTTGGTCCAGCGCTTCTCGCCCGACATCGATCGCGAGACCAGCGCGAGCAGCGCCAGGCTGCCGCCCTCGCCCTTGTTGTCCGCGCGCATGATAATCGAGACGTATTTGAGCGTCACCACCACCATCATCGACCAGAAGATGAGGCTGAGCACGCCCATGACGTGTAGCGCGTCGGGCGCAAGATGGTGATGCCCGGCAAAGGTCTCGCGGAAGGCGTAGATCGGGCTGGTACCGATGTCACCGAACACCACGCCGATCGCGCCGACCGACAGCTTGAGCAGGTTCTCGCGCGAATGCGCGCCGTGGCCGTCCTGCGGCAGGAGCGACTCGTCGCCCATGTTGGGCGGCAGGACCGGTTCCTCAGGTGCGCTCATCGGGCTGTGTTCGGCGTTGGACGACGACGTCGAAGGTTCACGCTGTCTGGTCCCGCCACTGGCCGGCTCTCGCTCCGGCATCGAACGATCGTGGCCCTACCACCGCCTCGCGGTGGCTGCAACGTCGCGTATTCAAAGCAGTTTCGGTGCAGCACCGACGTCACGACGCCGGCCCTGCGGCGCGCATCATGTCGAGTATCGCAAGTCGCTGGGCTAGCGGAGCCTGCCACGGCGAGGCTCCCGGCAGCGCAGTCTTGACAATGCGCCAGCGCTGCTCGGCTCCGGCAAGATCGCCAGACTCGAAGAGCGCAAGGCCGCGGAAGTAGCCGGGTGCCGGATCGCCGGGCTTGGAATGCTCGTCCGCCCGATCGAAGGCGAGCTGGACGGCGGGCGTGTAGGTGCCATGCGCCAGCAGCAGGAGGGCGTGCGCGTAGCCGATGCGGAGCGCCACGTCGTCCGGGTGCTTGGCCACGGCATTGCGGAGCAGACCGCACGCCGCCTGGTCCTGCTCCAAACGGTGGAGCGCGTCGGCGGTGGCGAGCACCATGCCGGTCTCGTTGTAGTGGTCGAGGAAGCGCAGCCGCTCGCTCACGAAGATCGTGTCTGCCTGCATCGCGCGATCCCTGCCAGCGGCCGGCGCGTCGGGAAGCCCGGGGCTGCCCTGCCAGGCGTAGCCGGCGGCGGCGGTGAACAGGGCCGCGGCGACGAGCATCAACGCAGGCCGGCTCAGCCGCACCGGCCACGCCAGTACTCCAAGGATCACCAGCGCCATCGCCGCGAAGGCGAACCAGCCCGTCATGCGGCACGCCGCCGGCGGAACGCGGTACGTGCCAGCAGCCAGCCGAGCGCGAGCAGCGCCAGCGGCGCCGCCCACAACGGCCAGGTCACCGCATCGACCGGCGGTTGGTAGCTGACCCACCGCCCGTAGCGCGCCACCAGCCAGGCGCGGATCGCCTCCGGCTTCACGCCCGCCGCGATCCGCTGGCGCACCAAAGCGCGCATGTCGCCGGCAAGTTCAGCGTCAGAGTCCGCGATCGACTGGCCCTGGCAGACGACGCAGCGGATCGTCTGCATCAGCGCCTGCGCCGCCGCCTCCTGCCGCGCGTTCGGCAGCTGGGTGTAGGAGAGTGGCTCGGGCGCCACCGTCGGATCAGCGAGCAGGACTGTCGGCAACGCACCCAGCGCCAGAAGCCAGCGCCTCATTGCGCATCGCTCGCGGCTGCGAGGATATCGGGCAGATCCTGCGGCATGATCGGCCCGATATGCTGGAGCCGGATCACGCCCTTGCCGTCGATCAGGTAAGTCTCGGGCACGCCCGAGGACCCGATCGCGATCTCCACGGCGGAGTCGGCGTCGTTCGCGATCTGATCGTAAGGGTCGCCATATTGCCGCAGAAAGGCGAGGCTGTCCGAAGGCTTGTCGCGGCTGGCGATGCCCTCGATAGCCAAGCCGGCTCGCCTGATCGTTTGAAGCTGCGGCATCTCGATCGCACATGGGCCGCACCAGCTGGCGAAGATGTTGACGAGCCGCACCTTGCCGTCGGCAAAGCTGGCGGAGGTGACCGGCGGCTCGCCGGCACGCACGCTCGGCAGTGTGAAGGCAGGGAGCGGCTTGCCAACCATCTGCGATCGCACGTTCTCATCATGCGGGTGGATCAGGCCCGAGGCGACCAGGCCCAGGATGATCAGGAAGGCGACCAGCGGCAGCCAAAGCAGTATGCGGATCGTGCGCAGGGTCATCCGAACCTCGCAAAGCCGGTGCGCTCGGCGGCCTTGCGCCGCCGCGGCAGGGTCCGTCCGATCAGCGAAAGCGCACCGCCGATCGCGATCAGCGTACCGCCGAGCCAGATCAGCGTCACGAACGGTTTCCACCACAGCCGCAGCTGCCAGCGGCCACCCGGTACGCCTTCGCCGACCACGGTGTAGAGCTGGCCGTCGATCCGCGTCGCGATCGCGCTCTCGCTGGTCTGCATCGCCGGATTGTCGAAGGTGCGCTGCGCCGGCTGCAAGGTGATAGGCGCAGCGTGGCCGCGAGTGGCCACCAGGGTCGCCTGCACCGCCGTGTAGTTCTGCCCGGCGACGGGCTCGATCGCGGCGAACCGCACCGCATAGGGGCCGACGCGCACCGTCTCGCCGGGGCGCGCCGCGATCAGTGTCTCCTGGGTGAACGCGCTCTCCGATGCCATGCCGGCGAGGCTCACCGCGACGCCGAGATGTGCGATCACCATGCCCCAGGTGAACAGCGGCGTGCGGCGCAGGTTACGTCTCCACAGCGGCGCGACACTGGCAGCCGCGGTGCCGGCGGCGAGCGCCAGCCCAAGCAGCGGCAGGACACGCAGCCCCGGTGCAAGCAGCAGCGCCGCGACAAGCGCGACGATCACCAGCGCCGCCGGGATCGCCACGCGCCGGGCGACCGCGCGCAGATCGTCCCGCCGCCAGCGCATCACCGGCCCCGCCGCCATCACCGTGACCAGGATCAGCGCGAGCGGGCCTGCGGTGGCGTTGAAGTATGGCGGTCCGACCGAGACCTTGGTGCCCAGCGCGTCGGTCAGCAGCGGGTACAGCGTGCCGATCAGCACGATCGCCAGGATCACCGAGAGCAGCAGGTTGTTGATCACCAGCGCGCCTTCGCGGCTCACCGGATCGAAGCGGTTGCCCTCGGCCACGGTGGCAATGCGCGCACCGAACAGCGCCAGCGCCCCGCCGATGTAGAGCGCGAGCAGCACGAGGATGAAGGCGCCGCGCTTCGGATCGAGCGCGAAGGCGTGGACTGAGGTCAGGATGCCCGATCGCACCAGGAAGGTTCCCACCATGCTCATCGAGAAGGCGACCACCGCCAGCATCACCGTCCACGCGCGCAGGCCATCGCGCGTGGCGAGCACGCTCACCGAATGGAGCAGCGCGGTCGCCGCCAGCCACGGCATCAGCGAGGCGTTCTCGGTGGGGTCCCAGAACCACCAGCCGCCCCAGCCGAGCTCGTAATAGGCCCAGTAGCTCCCCGCCGTGATGCCGAGCGTCAGGAACACCCAGGCGCCGAGCACCCAGGGCCGCATCGCACGCGCGAACGCCGGGCCGACGTCACGGGTGAGCAACGCCCCGACCGCGAAGGAGAACGCCACCGACAGCCCGACATAGCCGATGTAGAGCGTCGGCGGATGAAAGGCCAAGCCTGGATCCTGCAGCAGCGGGTTGAAGCCGGCGCCTTCCAGCGGCGGATCGGCGAGCCGCTCGAACGGGTTGGACGAGAATAGCAGGAAGGCGAAGAAGCCGAGCGCGATCACGCCCTGCGCGGCGATCGTGGCGGCCAGCGTGCGTTCGGCGAGGCGCCGTTCGAACAGCGCGACCGCGGCGCCGGAGAGTGCCAGGATGGTGACCCACATCAGCAGCGAGCCTTCGTGGTTACCCCAGGCGCCGGCGATGCGGTAGATCGTCGGCAAGGTGGTGGCGCTGTCCTCGGCAACCAGCTTCATCGAAAGATCGGTGCGGTAGAAGACCAGCAGCAGCGCGCCAAACGCCGCCGCGGTCATCACCGCCTGCGCCACCGCGACCGGGCGGACCGCGCCAAGCAGCTCCTCGCCGCCGGCCTTCAGCGCACCCAGCCCAAAGCACGCCTGCAGCGCCGCGAACGCCGCCGCGATCCACAGCGCCGCAAGACCGATCTCGGCGATCATCGCTTCAGGCTCTTGGTCTCGTGCATGCCGTTGGCGGCGAGTTCGGGAGGCTTGTAGTTCTCGTCATGCTTCGCGAGGATCGTGTCCGCCACGAAGCGGCCCGGCGCGATAAACTGGCCTTCGGCAACGACACCCGATCCCTCGCGGAACAGGTCCGGCACGATGCCGGTGTAGCGCGCCGCCACGGTAGCGATGCCATCGGTAACGCGGAAGTCGATGGTGACGCCGTCGGCCTCGCGGGTTAGCGACCCCTTCTCCACCATGCCGCCCAGCCGCACCGCCTGGCCCGGCACGACATGATCGCGCAGCGCATCGCTCGGCGAGTAGAAGTAGGAGGCGCGCCCGCTCAGCGCCGACATGGCGAGCAGCACCGCGCCGACCAATGCCCCCACCGCGAGCAGAGACAGGACGAGACGCTGGTTCTTGGCTTTCACCGCCCGACAGGACCTTGGCGCTTGAGCCCATCCACCGCGCTTTCGGCCCGGCGCATCTGAACGAAGCTGGCGAGCGTGAGCGCGGTCGTGCCAAGCGCAGCCACGGCATAGGCGGCGATCACGAACGTCCACTGGTTCAATTTTCGGCTCCCATCCGCCGAAGCCGTACCTCGACCTTCTGGCGCGCCAGCATCGCCCGCATCCGCATCAGCACGATCGCGGCGAACAGCAGCGTGAAACCGATGAGCGCGATCGGCATTGGCCACAGGATCGATCCGGCAATGCTCGATCCGCTGAGCGTGATGCTTTCGCCCTGGTGCAGCGTGCGCCACCACAACACCGAAAAGTGGATGATCGGCAGGTTGACGACGCCGACGATGCCGAAGATCGCCGCGATCCGCCCCTGCCGCCCCTGCTCGGCCTCGGCCTGCGCCAGCACGATGTAAGCGATATAGACGAACAGCAGGACGAGCATCGAGGTCAGCCGCCCGTCCCACTCCCACGGCGTTCCCCACGTCGGAATACCCCAGATCGATCCCGACGCCAGGCAGATCGCGGTGAACACCGCACCCGGCAACGCCACCGCACGCGCCGCGACGTTTGCCAGCGGATGACGCCAGACCAGCTCGGCGATGCTGGCACCGGCGATCCCGCCCCAGCCGGCCATGCCGAGCCACGCGGTCGGCACATGGATGTAGAGGATACGCACCGTCTCGCCCTGCAGGTAATCCGGCGGGGTGAGGAACAGCCCGGCGCCCAGCGCCGCCGTCACCAGCAGCGCGCCCGTCCAGGCGAGCCATCCGGTCAGCGGTCGCGCGATGTCGAGGAAGCGGGCGGGATTGGCGAAGGCGTGCATGGTTCGGTTGCGCTTTACGCCGTGCGCTCCGCTTGGGGAAGCAGGCTTTGCTGCCGGCGAAAGCCCCTCCCTGAAAGGGAGGGAAGATCTAATGGCAAGCCTCAGCCGCGGCCGATCAGTTGCTGCGCCATGCGATCGGCCACCATCGCCGCCGGCTCCTTGCTCGTCTCGCTCTCCTGCCAGATCGTGTCGAGCCGGCCCGGTATCTCGGCGATGCGCTTTTCGACCTCGGCGCGATCGCCCTGCCCGAGATATTCCAGCCCGACATTGATGATGCCACCCGCATTGATCACGTAATCGGGCGCGTAGGTGATGCCGCGCGAATGGATGCGCCAGCCGTCCTCGGGCGTCGCGAGCTGATTGTTGGCGCCCCCCGCGACGATGGGCGCGCGCAAGGCCGCGATGCTCTCGGCGGTGAGGATCGCGCCGAGCGCGCACGGGCTGATCACGTCGGCGGCGATCGTCAGGATCGCACCGGCAGGCACCGCCTCGCCGCCGAGTTCGGCCGCGAGCGCCTCGGCACGATCGGCGTTCACATCGGCCAGGGTCAGCCTGGCGCCCTCTCTTGCGAGCAGCCGCGCGAGCCCGCCGCCGACACTGCCGACGCCCTGGATCGCGACATGCACGCCTGCCATGTCGTCGCGTTTCAGGCCGCGCCGCACGGCCGCCTTGACGCCGAGATACACGCCCATCGCGGTCAGCGGCCCGGGACCCCCGCCGCCCTCGCCACCCGCCACGGAAAGCCCAGA
>CAXTBZ010000042.1:10514-22220 GCA_964242855.1 uncultured Sphingomonadaceae bacterium | reverse complement strand
TGGGCTTCCGCAAGCTCAACATCATCGCCAACCCCAATTGCTCGACGGCGCAACTCGTGGTGGCGCTGAAGCCGCTGCACGACAAGGCCCGCATCAAGCGCGTGGTGGTGGCGACCTATCAGTCGGTGTCGGGCGCCGGCAAGGAGGGAATGGACGAACTCTTCACGCAGACGCGGGCCGTCTTTGTGTCGGATGCGATGGAAACCAAGAAGTTCCCGAAGCGGATCGCCTTCAACCTTATTCCCCAGATCGACGTCTTCATGGAAGACGGCTTCACCAAGGAAGAGTGGAAGATGGTGGTCGAGACCAAGAAGATCCTCGACCCCAAGATCAAGGTGGTGGCGACCTGCGTGCGCGTACCCGTGTTCGTCGGCCACTCCGAGGCGATCACGATCGAGATGGAGCGTGAGCTATCGGCCGCCGACGCGCAGAAGATCCTGCGCGAGGCGCCGGGCGTCATGCTGATCGATAAGCGCGAGGACGGCGGCTATATCACGCCGGTCGAGTGCGTCGGCGAATTCGCTACCTTCGTCAGCCGCGTGCGCGAAGACCCGACGGTGGAAAACGGGCTGGTGCTGTGGTGCGTCAGCGACAACCTGCGCAAGGGCGCAGCACTGAACGCGGTTCAGATCGCGGAACTGCTAGGGCGGCGGCACCTGAAGAAGGCAGCCTGAGGCCGTCCGGGCGGCGCCGGCGAGGGGCCGCCCTATCGCCCGCTACCAGGGATGCGTCTTGTTCGCGTAGTTGACGAACGCGACGCCGCCCGATCCCTTCCGCGCCGTCAGCATGTCGACCATGCTCGGGATGCTCTGGTCGATCGTGAGGGTCGCGTTGGCGCCGCCCATGTCGGTCTGCACCCAGCCGGGATCGACTGCGAGCCAGGTCCGCTTGTCGGCTCGGCGGGCGGCGATGCTGCGCAGCCCCATGTCGAGCGCGGCCTTGCTGGTGCGATACGCTTCGTACCCGGCACTGTCGTTCAGCGCGATGCTGCCGAGGCTGGACGACATCACCGCTATCGTGCCATCGGCGCGGACGAGATCGGTGTAGCGATCGACAATACGCAACGGCGCCAGTGTGTTGACCAGCATCATCTCGCTGAACGCGTCGGGTTCGACTTCACCGATCGCAATCGTCGACGGACCCATGATCGCGGCGCTGACGAACAGCAGATCGAGCGGGGTGCCGGCCAGCCGGTCACGCAGGGCATCGATCGCCGGCCAATCGGTGGTGTCGACCTCCTCGACAGTGAGCGCATCGCTCGTCACATCGGCGAGCGCGGCCTTGTCACGCACCGTGGCGATGACGTTCCACCCACGCTTCAGATGTTCTTCCGCCAGAGCACGACCGAGCCCGCGCGAGGCACCGAAGATGAGGGCGGTAGGCATGATGGGTCTCCTGACGAAGGCGAATGCGAGGCATGTGGGTGCCCGCTCCGCATTTCGCCAGCGTCGGGACGCCTGGTCCTCTAGGCGGCGAGCGCGAACTCTTCTTCGGTCACCAGCTCCGCCGCCGGAGCTTCAACCTGGTCGACGACCAGCTTCGGCGCCTTCTTGCGACGGATCAGCAGGCGGCTCGCTGCCACGGCAACCCCCATCGCGGCGTAGGCACCCAGCGTCCACAGCGGCGCGAAGATGATCGCGATCGCCAACGCGGCACGCAGCAGGAACGGATTGAAACCGAAATCCTCGCCGATCGCGTGGCAGATGCCGAGCAGATTGTCCTTGGCGGCGGGCGCTGCAGTGATCGACATCGTCTCTACTCCGTATCGGTGCGGGGCCTTCCCGCTGACATACCGGTACCTTTGCAGGGAGCATGCCAAGTCCCACAAAGCCTATGCGGCGGGCGTTCCCCGCTTACGCGTCGGCTGCGGAGTTGGTAGAATGCGCCAAGCAGTGGTGCCATGAGCCGAAATGCCTAAAAGCCTGTGAACGGATGCTGTCCGAGCAGAAGCGTCGACGAGGAGGTGATGCATGGGCGAGGTTCTATCGGGCGGCTGCCAGTGCAGGCGGGTCCGCTATTCCGTCACGGTGACCGACGACGAGGCCTATCTGTGCCACTGTAACTACTGTCGGCGCGCGACCGGCGGCGTATCGATCGCGTTCAAGAACGTGCGGCAGGCGGATGTGACCTGGACGGCTTCACCGCCGGATTATTACCAGTCCTCGCCGATCGCCAAGCGCCCCTTCTGTCGGGAATGCGGCACGCCGCTGGGGTTCCAGTTCCTCGACAGCGAGAATATGGACCTGACCGTCGGCTCGTTCGACGAGCCCGCCCGTTTCCGCCCCACCTCCAACTTCTCGATCGAGACGGTCCTGGAGGCGTGGATGGATGTCACCCACCTTACCCCGCGGCGGCTCGACGAGCATACGCCCGCCGTTGACCGCTGGATGAACGCACTTGGCAAGCTCCCCGACTGATCTTCCCGTCCACCGCTTCTCCAGCTTCGACGGCCAGGAGATCGCCTGGCGCGAATTGGGCGAGGGGCGGCCGATCGTGCTGATCCATGGCTTTTTCTCGAACGCGACGGTAAACTGGGTGCGCTATGGTCATGCCGCGCGGATCGCGGCCGAAGGATACCGCGTGATCATGCCCGATCTGCGCGGCCATGGGGACAGCGCCCGGCCGCACGATCCCGCTGCTTATCCGAAGGATGCCCTTGCCGACGATGGTTTTGCGCTGATCGCGCATCTCGGGCTCACCGACTATGATCTTGGCGGCTATTCGCTGGGCGGCCGTACGACGATGCGGTTGCTCGCGCGCGGCGCCACGCCGGGCAAGGCGATCGTCGGTGGCATGGGGCTCGACGGCATCGTCCACACCGCCGGGCGCGGCGGTCACTTTCGCACGATCCTGACCAATCTCGGCAGCTTCGCGCGCGGCTCGCCCGAGTGGATGGCAGAAGCGTTCCTCAAGACAACCGGCAGCGATCCGATCGCGCTGCTGAACGTGCTGGATACCTTTGCGGACACCCCGTTGGAGGTGGTGGAGACGCTGCAGACGCCGACGCTCGTCGTTGCCGGCCAGGACGATCAGGACAATGGTTCGGCCGAGGCGTTGGCGGCAGCCCTCCCTAGTGGCGTTCTCGGGATCGTGCCGGGCAACCACATGAGCGCCGTCACCCACAGGGCGCTGGGCGAGGCGATGGCGCGTTTTCTGACCGACTGAGCCAAACTGCCACAAAGTTTAGCGATATCTTCACCGCGATCGCGGGATAGAGCATCGATGGATTCCGCGGCGGTCATTCTCTTCGGCCTGGTGGCGACGAGCCTGCTGCTCAGCATCGCGCTGGCAGTAGCCTGGCGACGCTTCGGCAAGGAGGCGCATGCCGCGCTGTGGTCGCTCGCCTACGGGTTGTCGGCGGCGAACTGGACCGCGAATCTGCTGAAGGTGTGGCTTCTGCCCGCTGACTCGGGCCTGACGCTGATTTCGGTGGTCTGCTCGATCGGCAGCTTCGCGCTGATCGCGCTTGGCTTCCGCCGCCGCGCCGGGCTGGCGCTGCGCTGGGATGCGATCGTGGCGGCGGCAAGCGTAACCATCGTGTTTGCGGGGCTCGCGGTGGCGCGCTCGCACGAACCGGGGATCACGCGCGGACTGGTCGTGCTGTTCTGTTCAGCAATGCTGGTCGTCTCGGCTATGTCGCTCCGCACCAGGGGCCGCGAAGGCCAGCTGGCGACCGGCGGCGCGGCGTTCTGGATGCTTGCGTTGTTCGCGATCTACACGACCGCGCTTGGCGTGCTCGCCTTCTGCCTGCCGACCGATCCGCACAACTCGATCTATGAACTCTACCGCCTGATGATGCTGATGGGCATTCCGACCGGTCTGTTCGGCGTCGGCCTGTTCGCGATGTTCCTGCTGGCGGCCGATCTTGCGGAGGGGATGAGCCGGCTCGCCGGCAGCGATCCGTTGACCGGCATTCTCAACCGCCGCGGGTTCGAGCAGGCGGCGGTGCCGCTCCTCGCGCACAGCATCCGCAAAGCTCGACCTGTCGCGGTGGTGATCGCCGACATCGATCGCTTCAAGGCGTTCAACGATCGCTTTGGCCATCATCTCGGCGACGTCGTGCTGCAGCGCTTCACCGCGCATGTCAGTGCCACGATCCGGGCGTGCGACCTGTTTGCCCGGATCGGCGGCGAGGAGTTCGTGCTCGTCCTGCCCGATACCGGCGACAACGCTGCTCTGGAAGCGATGGAGCGTATCCGCGCCGGCCTCGCCGCGGCCGTGCCCGAGCTCGATTCGTCCTGCGCGATCACGGCGAGCTTCGGCGTCGCGGTGATCGCGGGCCGTCACGACACGCTGGCGGACATGATGCGGCGCGCGGACGAGGCGCTGTATCGTTCGAAGATGGATGGCCGGGACCGCATCACGTTATCGCCGACGATGTTCCGGCATGAGCCCGATCCCGAGATCGAACCGCAGTTCGACTATACGCCGGTGGCACGACGCGCGGCGCGCTGAGGCGGCCGGACCAGAGCCCGGCCGCCGCCAGCGTCAGAGCTGGCCGAGCAGATAGTCGGCCGTACTGACCTTGAACTCGCCCGGCGCCTCGACGTTGAGCTGCTTCACCACGCCGTCCTTGATCAGCATCGAGTAACGCTGGCTTCGCGTGCCCATGCCGAACTTGGATCCGTCCATGGTGAGCCCCACCGCCTTGGCGAACGCGCCGTTGCCGTCGGCGAGCATGGTGACGTCGGTAGCATCGTTCGCCTTCGCCCAAGCGCCCATCACGAACACATCGTTGACAGATGTGCACGCGATCGCATCGACGCCCTTGGACTTCAGATCGCTCGCCTTGTCGAGGAAGCCCGGCAGGTGCTTGGCCGAGCAGGTGGGGGTGAACGCACCCGGCACCGCGAACAGCGCCACCGTCTTGCCGGCGAAGAACTCCTTGCCGACCGGCTCAGGGCCGCTCTCGGTCATCGTGGTGAAGGGGACGTCGGGAAGGGGTTCGCCGATCTGGATGGTCATGGGCAGGATCCTTGTCTGAGGGGCCTTCCGCCTAGCCGAGTGTCAGCCGAGCGCCAAGCCTCCGGCCGATGGCAGCCTTCCCGCACTCAAGTGGACCGCGCGAAAAACGGGCGCTAGAGCAACGTCATGGAAAGCGCCCCTTTTCTGACCGGACAGCTCCTGCTCGCGATGCCCGGCATCGGCGATCCCCGCTTCGAGCGCGCGGTGATCGCGATGTGCAGCCATGACGAGAATGGCGCGCTCGGCATCGGCATCGGCCAGCACGTCGCCGGCATTACGTTGCACGCGCTGATGCGCCAGCTTGATCTCGATCCGGGTGTCGCGCCCGACGCGCCGCTTCACGTCGGCGGACCGGTCGAGCCGCACCGCGGCTTCGTCATCCATTCGGATGATTGGGCAGGCGAGGGCAGCATCGACGTTGCGGGCCTGTGGCGGCTGACTTCGACGCTGGACGTGCTGCGCGCGATTGGGGAGGGCCGCGGTCCAAGCCGCTGGCTCGCGGCGCTCGGCTATGCCGGCTGGGGAGCTGGGCAGCTGGATGATGAACTCGCCGCCAACGGCTGGTTCGCGGTGCCCGGCACCGATGAACTGCTGTACGGCCGCAGCGTTGGCCAGCGCTGGACCGCGGCATTCGCCTCGAGCGGCATCGATGTCCGGCTCCTGTCGGCCAGCAGCGGCCGGGCCTGACCTGAAGCATGACGGTTCAAAGACGCATATAAAGAGATCTTTATATTTGCCTTCGCCGCGTCCAGCCGCTAGTGGCGCGGTCATATGCTGGCCGCATGTCGCTGGGCCGGCTTCAAGTTTCAGGAGCGCCGCGCGTGGCCACTGCATCTGTTCTTCCCGACACCGATTACGTCGTCGCCGATCTCTCGCTCGCTGGCTTCGGCCGCAAGGAGATCGAGATTGCCGAGACCGAGATGCCCGGCCTGATGGCGCTGCGCGAGGAATATGGCGCGTCGCAGCCGCTGAAGGGCGCGCGCATTACCGGCTCGCTCCACATGACGATTCAGACCGCGGTGCTGATCGAGACGCTGGCCGCACTCGGTGCCGAGCTGCGCTGGGCGACCTGCAACATCTATTCGACCCAGGATCATGCCGCTGCTGCAATCGCGCAGTCGGGCATCCCGGTATTCGCGATCAAGGGCGAAAGGCTCGAGGAATATTGGGATTACGTGATCCGCATCTTCGATTGGGGGCAGGACCAGACCTGCAACATGATCCTGGATGACGGCGGCGATGCCACTATGTTCGCGCTCTGGGGCGCGCGTGTCGAAGCCGGAGAGGCGCTGTTCTCGCCGGGCAACGAGGAAGAGGAGATCTTCGTCAAGACGCTCACCCGCTTCCTCAAGGAGCGTCCGGGCTACCTCACCAAGACGGTTGCCAACATCAAGGGCGTGTCCGAGGAGACGACCACCGGCGTCCACCGCCTGTACGAGCTCGCCAAGCAGGGCAAGCTGCCCTTCCCGGCGATCAACGTGAACGACAGCGTCACCAAGTCCAAGTTCGACAATCTCTATGGCTGCAAGGAATCGCTGGTCGACGCGATCCGCCGCGCGACCGACGTGATGCTCGCCGGCAAGGTCGCCTGCGTCGCGGGCTTCGGCGATGTCGGCAAGGGATCGGCCGCCTCGCTCCGCAATGGCGGCGCCCGCGTGATCGTCACCGAGATCGATCCGATCTGCGCGCTGCAGGCGGCGATGGAGGGCTATGAGGTCGTGACGATGGAGGAGGCCGCGAGCCGCGCCGACATCTTCGTCACCGCCACCGGCAACGAGGACATCATCACCGTCGATCACATGCGCGCGATGAAGAACATGGCGATCGTGTGCAACATCGGCCACTTCGACAGCGAGATCCAGATCGCGGGCCTCAGCAACATGAAGTGGACCGAGATCAAGCCGCAGGTCGACGAGGTCGAGTTCGCGAACGGCAAGAAGATCATCATGCTCGCCAAGGGCCGCCTGGTGAATCTCGGCTGCGCCACCGGCCACCCGAGCTTCGTGATGTCGTCCAGCTTCACCAACCAGACGCTGGCGCAGATCGAGCTGTTCGCCGGCCAGACCAAGTACGAGAACAAGGTCTACGTCCTGCCCAAGCACCTCGATGAGAAGGTCGCCTATCTCCACCTCGCCAAGCTCGGCGTGAAGCTCTCCAAGCTCAGCGACAAGCAGGCGAGCTACATCGGCGTGAGCCCCGAAGGCCCGTTCAAACCGGATCATTACCGGTACTGAGTTGATTTGACATTCGCAAACGGCCCGGCCTCGTGATGCGGAGCCGGGCTGTTGTATATATACATCTAACGTTCAGAAAGCATTGAAGCATCGGTCGAGGCAAGTGTCGAGCCTTGACCGAATGCGTCTGTTTTGTTGCTATTGTTTCCAAGCCGGGAGTGGGGTCGGTGCGGGGAACAGGGGCCAGCGATGAAAACTTTTACCCCAATTCGGGTCGGCCTCATGGCTGGCGCGTGCTCGATTGCCGGCATCTGCGCGGTCAATCCGGCGCATGCTCAAGGAACACCTCCAACGCCGGGCGACTGCAGCCGTAATCCGGCCCTTACGGGTTGCGTTGCCACGCCTCCAGCCGCCCCGACGAGCACCTCAACAGCTGCGACTGATCCGCTTGCTCCGGCGCCGGCTCCGACGGCTGGTGGTCCGGTTCAAGCCTCTGCAAAGACGTCCAGCGATGACGCAGGAGCTATCGTTGTCACCGGCACGCGTATCCGCAGCCCAAATCTTACCTCAGTCGTTCCAATTACCTCGATCAGCGGCGAGGATTTCTTCAAGACCGGTCAGACTTCGATCGGTGACGTGCTGAACGAGCTGCCACAGCTGCACAGCACTTTCAGCCAATCGAACTCGACGCGCTTTCTCGGAACGTCTGGCCTCAATCTCCTCGATCTGCGGGACCTCGGCACGCAGCGCACGCTGGTGCTCGTGAACGGGCGGCGCCATGTCGCCGGCGACATCCTGAACACAGCCTCCTCGGTCGATACAAATACGATCCCAACCGACCTGATCGAGCGCACCGACATCATCACAGGCGGCGACTCAGCCGTTTATGGATCGGACGCGTTGGCAGGCGTCGTCAATTTCGTGCTGAAGGATCATTTCGATGGCCTGCAGTTTCGCGGCCAGGGCGGCATCAGTTCGCATGGCGACGCAGGCAATGACTTCATCAGCCTGCTGGCCGGCAAGAACTTTTCGGAAGGGCGCGGCAATATCGCGGTCAATCTGGAATACGCCCATCAGGAAGATTTCTACGCGAGCGATCGCAAGTCCTACAGCACGCAAAATACGTTCGAGCAGATCAACGCTGTCGGGACGGCGGACGCACCACAATATGACTTCTTCAGGGATATTCGGAGCGGTATCTATTCCAACGGAGGGACGTTCCTGACCTATTTGGGCGGGAACATCTACAGTCCATATATTTTCCAGCCGAACGGTACTTTGACTCCTCAAACAGGCACCCCGGTGAGTACTTCCGGGGAAGTCACTTCGGTCCCCGACTATCTGGGCGGCAATGGCAACAATTTTCGTGATGGAACACAGCTTGCTTTCCGGCCGAAGCTGGATCGATACAACGCCAATGTGATCGGCCACTTCGAGGTGAGCCCGGCGTTCGTTCCATTCATCGAAGGCAGCTACTCGCGAACGGACTCGTTCGGAAGCGCATCGGGTCCTTTCTTCACCGCCTCGATCGGCGATACCTTCAACATCAACAATCCGTACCTGAGCAATCAGGCTCGTGGCATCATTCGAGATTATTACGGCGCAGCTCCAGGCGACGATTTCAACTTCACGATGTACAAGAATGCGGTCGATCTGACGAACCGATCGGAGCGCGCGCGCCGGCAGACATATCGCGCCGTCGCAGGCGTGCGTGGCGATTTCAACGGAGACTGGAACTATGAAGTTTCAGCCAATTACGGCGTGTTCGACGAGCGAACAAAAATCGAAGGCAACATCAATCTTCAGCGTTACCTTCTCGCTACCGATGCCGTCGATCAGGGTGCGGCGACGACAGGTGTCGCTAACGGCAACATAGTCTGCCGCGCCTCGGTGGATCCATCCTCCGCCTCGCCCTACAACGGTTCTGCCTACGCGCAGTCGACCCTTGCGGGTGACATCGCGAACTGCGTTCCGATCAACCTGTTCGGTACCGGCAACGTAACCAACGCAGCGCGTAACTACCTCCTTCAGGACTCGTCCGCGCACGGCAAGATCACGCAGCTCGATGTCACCGGCTTCATGAACGGTGATACGAGCGGCTTCTTCAACCTTCAGGGTGGACCGGTCGGCTTTGTGATCGGCGCCGAATATCGCCGCGAAACGGCCTTCTACAAGGAGGACGACGCAACCGCGGCGGGGCTGACCTTCTACAACTCCATACCGGAGTTCAATCCTACCTCGTTCCAGGTGAAGGAGGGGTTCGGTGAAATTCGTGTCCCGATCTTCAAGGATTTGCCGTTCGCTCGATTGCTGACGCTCAGCGCAGCCGGACGAGTATCGCATTACAAGGGGTCTACCGGCACGGTATATTCGTATAACGGCGGCGTCGAATATGCTCCGATCCAGATCGTGCGGTTTAGGGCCAATTATTCAAGGGCCGTTCGCGCGCCAAATCTGTCCGAACTGTACACGCCGTTGGGTCAGAATTACTTCAGTTTCTCTGATCCCTGCACGACAGCCAACATCTCCAGCGGCAGCCAATATCGCGCCGCCAATTGCGCAGCCGCCGGGGTTCCCGCCGGATACAATTACACTTATCGATCGACACCGGGGTACCTGTCTGGAGGCAATCCTGATCTTCAGGCCGAACGATCCAATTCGATCACCTTTGGTGGCGTAATTGCTCCCGACGCCGGTCTGTTCAAGGGGTTCACTCTTTCCGCCGACTATTATCGCATCACGGTCAACAACGTGATCAACTCGCCGGCGGCGCAGGACATCATCAATGCCTGCTATGATCTGCCAACCTTGAACAATCAGTTTTGCGGCTTGTTCACGCGCGACACGACTGTCGGGCCGAACTCGGCCGAGTATGTTGAGAACAGCTTGCACGTGACGCCGCTCAATTATGCAAAGCTCAAGGTGAAGGGTATCGACTTCGACATCGCGTATCAGCGCCATTTTGATCATGTCGGCGATCTTTCGATACGCGGCATCTACACGCTGTCCCTGACCAACAGCAATTTCCTAGATCCGACTAGCCCGAACTTCGAAGATCGCGTGCTGTCGGAGCTTGGGCAGCCACGAAACAAGTTTACCATCAATGTCGGTTTGAAGACCGGACCAATCGTGCTGAGCTACAAGATGCGGTATATAGGCCCGATGTATAATGGCACGTACGAAGACTATAACAGCCTTCAGGGTAGGCCGCCGACCGATCCTTACGCCTACTCATCACGGTATCATCTCTACCCGTCGGTCTTCTACCATGATGCTCGGATAGAGTTCGATGCGGGTCAAAATTACAACATCTACTTCGGCGTGGACAATATGCTGAATAAGCTGCCTCCGTTCGGATTGACCGGTATCGGCGGCGGAAGCGGGATCTACGATAACGTCGGTCGATTTTTCTACGCTGGCGTCAGCTCAAAGCTGTGACCTGAAAATAGCGGGGGCGGTGCGGTTGTTGTGATCGTCGCTGCGTTTTCTGGACGCCGAAGCCGCTTAGAATGTGATGCGCGTGTGCTTGAGCTTGCTCGGGGCCAGGCAATGCGGGCTGCCATCACACATCTCAATGAGGGGCGGTTAGCCGAGGCGGAGGGCATCGCGCGCCTCCAGCTTAGCCGCTCGCCCAACGATGTCGCCGCGCTATGCCTGCTCGGCGATCTTGCCGCGCGGGCGGGTATTCACGCCGAGGCGGAACGCATGTTCCGGCACGCGCTTGGTATCCTTCCTTTGTTTACCGAAGCGCAATTGAACCTCGCGAAGCTCTTGGCCCTCCGCGACGGAATCATCGAAGCCATTACTATCTTAGATCAAGTTCTCGCGGACTTGCCCGAACGGCGCGACATCGCACTCACACGACTGAGGCTGCTTGGCCAACTAGGAAACTATACGCTTGCTGCAGACGGTTACGCGACCTTGCTGAGACAAAATCCGGATTGGCCGGAAATCTGCGTCGCTGATGGTCATTTCCAGAGTACGATTGGAAATGTCAACGCGAGCATCTCTTCCTATCACCACGCTATCGCGATCGACAATGGCATGGGCGAGGCATGGTGGGGGCTCGCCAATCTAAAAACATATCGGTTCAGCCGGGAAGAGGTTGCCAAACTTGCCGGCGCGATCGATGCGCTTGGCGATCAACCTTCACGCCAAGCTGGTCTGCTACACTTCGCATATGCCAAGGCGCTTGCCGATGAGGCGGATCAAGCTTTGTCGTTCAAGCACTACGCCCGTGCAAACGCGATCTGCTACCGTGCATTTGGCGATGATGGGCGAGACACAAGTGCAGAAGTTGATCGCTCGATCGCCTTCTTCACTCAAGAGCGCTGCACTGCGACCGCGCAGGTGGGGCACCCGTCGCACGAACCGATATTCATCCTTGGTATGCCGCGTTCGGGATCGACGCTGGTTGAGCAGATTCTGGCGAGCCACCCGCTCGTGGAGGGGACATCGGAGCTCCCCTATATCCCGATGTTGGTTCATCGTCTGCTCGCGGAGCGATGGGCTGATCGCGATCTACGCTTCCCGGAGGTTCTGGATACGGTTCCACTCCAGCGCTGGC
>CAXTBZ010000042.1:0-10504 GCA_964242855.1 uncultured Sphingomonadaceae bacterium | reverse complement strand
GGAGGAGTATCGGGACCGACATCGGACACCAGAAGCGCTGGCACGAACTTGGTCAGACATATCTCGATGCGGCCGCCAGCCATCGGCGAGAAGGGCGGCCGATGTTCATCGACAAGTTGCCGAACAATTGGCGCTATGTCGGTTTCATACGCATGATTTTGCCCAACGCGCGGATCATCGATACGCGGCGCGAGGTGATGCCGTGTCTATGGTCGAATTACCGCCAGTGGTTCGCCCGCGGGCAGGATTGGAGCTATGCCTTCGACAGCCTTGCAAGAACCTGGCACGATTATCTGCGGCTCTCCGATCACTTTGATCATGTTTCCCCGAAAGCGGTGATCCACTTTCACAACGCAGCATTACGGGCCGATCCCGAGGGCGCAACGCGGGCGCTGCTCGATCAGCTAGCTCTGCCTTTCGAGCCGTCGTGCCTTACCTTCTATGATAACGATCGGCCGGTTCGGACCGCCAGCGCGCAGCAAGTCCGCCGCCCGATCGAAGCTGCTCCGAGCGAGGACTGGCGCCAGTTCGAAAAGTGGCTGCAGCCGCTCAAGGAGGCGCTTGCCGAACTCGGGTCCTCTAGCGTGACGGGCGCCTAGCTCTGCCACCCTTACGCTATCGGTTTCTTGGATCGGCAGCACATAAACCTCTCCCGGCCTCTCGCGGCCTGACTTGAAGCGCTTTCGCTTGATCCCGGCTGGCCCTAACACGAGCGAATGAGAGTGCAGCGCTCCGACGATGGATGGTGAACGGGCGCATGATCGTTCTTGATCCTCTGCATGCGACGCTTGCCGGATTGATCCTGGCGATCTGGCTGGCGGCGGCGGTGCTCGCGGTGACGCTGGGCTGGCGGCGGCATCATGCGGCCAAGGCCGGCGTTGCCGAGCTTGCAAGGCTGCGGATGATGCTGGCCGGCGCGCCGGCGCTTCCGATGCTGGCTTCGTCGGACGGGCATGTGCGTGCGCATGAGCGGGTTGCCGACTGGTTCGGGCTGGAACGCGCGCCGCGGCTGCTGACCGATCTCGCCGCCCGGCTCGACCCTGAAGATGCAGACGGCCTCGCCCGCGACGTTCGCTTGACGCAGCAGACCGGCGCCAGCTTCGCGCGCGCTCTGCGGCCAGTGGGTGCCGCCAAGGTGCTGATGGTGCGTGGGCGGCCGGCACCGGCTGCGTTGGGCGACGCTGCTGCCCTGCTCTGGGTGTTCGATGCGACCGAAAGCGAGCAGGAGGTCGGCCGGCTCGAGAGCGAGCGCGAGCGGTTGGCGGACGCGCTCGATGCGCTCGCCGGGCTGATCGAGGCGGCACCGATCCCGATGTGGCATCGCAGCCCCGATCTGCGGCTCAGCCTCGTCAATTCGGCCTATACCCGCGCGGTCGACGGTGCCGATGCGCACGACGTGATCGGCCGCGGGCTCGAACTCATCGAGGGTCAGGGGCCGGGCAGCCCGATCGCCACGGCGGCGGCGGCGCGCGACGAAGGCGAGATGTCGATCCGCACCGTCCCCGCGACGATCGGCGGTGAACGGCGGACGCTGCGTGTTGTCGACGTGCCGCTGGGAGCGAGCGGGATCGCGGGCTACGCCATCGACGTCGAGGAGGTCGAGCAGGCCAAGCAGGACCTCGTCCGCTTCGCCGAGGCGCAGCGCGACATGCTCGACAGGCTTTCGGCAGGTGTCGCGCAGTTCGGCGCGGATCGGCACCTGGTCTTCTCCAACTCGGCCTTCCTGCGGTTGTTCGCCATGCTGCCCGAGTGGCTCGCCGACCGCCCCGAGTTCGACCGCGTGCTGGAGCGCATGCGCGAAGCCGATCGCCTGCCCGAGAGCCGCGACTTCCCAGGCTGGAAGGCGGAGCGGCGGCGTTGGTTCTTGTCCGAAGTGGCGCAGGAGGAGGCGTGGCAGCTGCCCGCCGGCACCCATTTGCGCGTCGTTGCCCAGCCGCTGCCCGATGGCGGCATGCTGATGATCTTCGAGGATCGCACCGAGCAGGTGCGGCTGCGATCGGAGGCTGACACGCTGCTGCGGGTGCGCACCGCGACGTTCAACAACATGAACGAAGCGGTCGGCGTGTTCGCGGCGGACGGGCGCCTGCATCTCTGGAACAACCGCTTTGCCGATGTGTGGGAGCTGACCGAGGAGGAGCTCGCCCGCCACCCGCGCGTCGATGCGCTGGTCAACATGGTGGCACCGCGCCTCGCCAATCCGGCGCGCGCCGGGCTGATCCGCGAGCTCGTGCGCCTGGCCACGACCGAACGCCAGCGCCGCGCAGGGCGGATCGCCTTCGCCGACGGGCGCCACTTCCAGTTCGCGGCCGTGCCGCTGCCCGATGGCAACGCGCTTTTCACCCTGCTCGACATCACCGACAGCCGCCGCGCCGAACAGGCGCTGCGCGACCGCGCCGCCGCGCTGGAGGAGGGCGATCGCGTCAAGTCCGCCTTCGTCGCCACGATGAGTTACGAGTTGCGCACGCCGCTCACGACGATCGGCGGATTCGCCGAAATGCTGCAGGCTGGATTTGCCGGTGCGCTGAGCGAGCGCGGCGACGAATATGTCCGCTCGATCCTCAGCGCGTCGGCCAAGCTCGGCCAGCTGATCGACGAGGTGCTCGATCTGACGCGCAGTGCCGCCGGCAATCTCGATCTGGAGCATGTGCCGATCGAACTCGAGACCTTGTGCAAAAGCGTGGCCGACGAGCTTTCGGTGCAGGCGCGGACGCGCAAGCTGGAACTGATCGTCGCGATCGAGCCCTCGTCCGGCGTGGTGACGGGCGACGTGCGGCGCCTGCGTCAGGCGATCGAGAACGTGCTGCGCAACGCGGTCGATTACACGCCTGAGCAGGGCCGCATCTTCTTCCACGCCTCGGGCGACGTCGAGCAGGCCACCGTCGTGATCTCGGACAACGGCCGCGGCATCGCCGAGGTGGATCGTGAGAAGCTGTTCGATCCGTTCCACCGCGCCAGCGATCGCGGTGATCGGCGCGAGGGATCGATCGGTCTCGGCCTGCCGCTCACCCGCCATTATGTCGAGGCGCATGGCGGCGAGGTGTGGCTCGAATCCGAACCGGGGCAGGGCACCACCATCTCGATCCGGCTGCCGCGGGGGCGCGGGTGAGCGGACTGTATCTGCCGGACGCAGCGGCCACCGAGGCGACCGGCCGCACCCTCGGCCTGCTGCTGCGCCCCGGCGACGTGGTCGCGTTGTACGGCGACCTCGGCGTGGGGAAGACCAGCCTCGCGCGTGGCGCCCTGGCTGCGCTTGGCTTGGCCGAGGAAGCGCCCAGCCCGACCTTCGCCATCGTCCAGCCCTATGCGCCGCCCGAGGTGGCGCTGCCCGTCGCGCATGTCGATCTCTACCGGATCGACGATCCTCAGGACGCGGTGGAGCTGGGCCTCGATGATCTGCTCGACGATGGCGCTCTGCTGATCGAATGGCCCGAGCGGCTGGGCGACGGCCTGTGGCCGCATGCGCTCCGGCTGACGCTTGCGTCCTGCGAGCAGGGCGGCCGACGCTTGACTTGGCATGTGCCGGCGGCTTGGGAGGCGCGATGGCCGCCCAGATGATCCCGCCCGCGCACGCGCCCGCGTTCCTCGCCGCGAACGGATGGGCGGGTGCGGAGATCGTGCCGCTGGCGGGCGATGCCTCCTTCCGCCGCTACTTCCGCGTGATGCGCGAAGGCCGCACCGCCGTGCTGATGGACGCGCCGCCTGAGCACGAGGATGTCGCCCCGTTCCTGGGGGTTGCGGCGCATCTGAGCGCGCTCGGCCTCTCTGCGCCGCAAAGCTACGGAGTCGATCGAGAGGGCGGCCTGCTGCTGCTGGAGGATTTCGGCGATCGCCTCGTTGGGCCGTTACTGCGGAATGACCAGGCCGACGAACGAT
Organism: uncultured Sphingomonadaceae bacterium; assembly: GCA_964242855.1. GTDB lineage: Bacteria > Pseudomonadota > Alphaproteobacteria > Sphingomonadales > Sphingomonadaceae > Solisphingomonas. The sequence continues at coordinate 6,631 of CAXTBZ010000042.1, read as the reverse complement.
CGATCTACCGCGACGCGATCACCCTGCTGGTGCGCCTTGCCGAGCAGCCGGTTCCGCATGGTATGCCGGCTTATGATGCAACCGCGATGCTCCGCGAGGTGGCGCTGTTTCCCGACTGGTACGCGCCCGCGCTCGGTCTCGAGGTCGGCGTCGATGGCTGGACTCGCGCGTGGGCCGCCGTGCTGCCCGCCGTTCTCGATCCGCAGCCGCCCGTGCTGGTGCTGCGCGACTTCCATGTCGACAACATCATCCTGCTCGATCGCGAAGGCCTGAACCGTCTCGGCCTGCTCGATTTCCAAGACGCGCTTGCGGGTCACCCGGCCTATGATCTCGTTTCGCTGCTCCAGGATGCGCGGCGCGATGTCTCGCCTGTGCTGGAGGCGGAGATGCTGGCAGCCTATGCGGACGAGGCCGGGATTGCCGATATCGAGCGCTTCCGTGGCGCATACGAGATCCTCGGCGCGCAGCGGAACACCAAGATCCTCGGCATCTTCACGCGGCTGTGGAAGCGGGACGGCAAGCGGACATATTTGGCGCATCAGCCGCGCGTCTGGGCTTATCTCGAACGCAACCTCCGCCACCCCGCGCTGGCGCCGGTGGCCGAGTGGTTCGCCGCCAACGTACCGGTGGAAGCGCGGGCGGCGCACTGGATCGGCGAGACGCGATGAAGTTCGCCAAGCCGCTCTCGCTGCGCCCCGATCCGCATGCCGCGCAGGCGCTGCCCGATACCGCGATGCTGCTCGCCGCCGGCCTCGGCAAGCGGATGCGGCCGCTGACCGCCACGCGTCCCAAGCCGCTCGTCAAGGTCGGCGGCGAGGCGATCATCGACCATGTGCTCGATCATGTCCGCGCGGCGGGCGTCGGCAAGGTGGTCGTCAACGTCCACTATCTCGCCGACGCGCTGGAGGCGCATGTCCGCCACCACGCCGCCGACCTCGACGTCACCATCTCGGACGAGCGCGGCGAGCTGCTGGAAACCGGCGGCGGCGTGGTGCGCGCGCTGCCGATCCTTGGCGATCAGCCGTTCTTCGTGATCAACACCGACAATGTGTGGATCGACGGCCCGGTCGATACGCTGCGCCTGCTCGCCAACCGCTGGGACGACGAGGAGATGGACGCGCTGCTGCTGGTTGTGCCGCTGGCGCGGGCGACCGCGCACGGCGGGCGCGGCGACTTCCACATGGATGCGATCGGCCATCTCCGCCGTCGCGAGCCGCGACGCATGGCGCCCTTTGTCTACACCGGGGTCCAGCTGGTCTCGCCGCGATTGTTCGTCGATGCGCCGGGAGGAGCTTTCTCGATGGGTACGGTGTGGGATCGCGCGATCGGCGCCGGTCGTGCCTTTGGCGTCGTGCATCAGGGGCTGTGGTGCGACGTCGGCACGCCCGCCGCCATCCCGATCGCCGAGGCCATGCTCGGCGGTGGCTGAGCGCACGAAGCCCGCGGTGCTCACCGTGCCGGCGCACAGGCCGTTTGCCGATGCGCTCGCCGAAGGGCTGCTGGCGCAAGCGGGCGGCGATCGGATGGCGCTCGCCCGCGGGCTGATCCTGGTTCCCAACAACCGCGCCATGCGGGCGATCACCGACGCGTTCGTGCGCCGGGCCGAAGGTGGTCTGCTGCTGCCGCGCTTGGTCGCGATCGGCGCCTTCGATCCGGACGAGGCGCTCGGCCAGCTGCTCGATCCCGCCGATGCCGAGCCGGTGCCGCCCGCTATCGCGCCAATGCCGCGCCGCATGGTGCTCGCCCGGCTGATCGCCGAGGAACGCGCCCGCGCCGGCGAGCCGGTCGATGCGGCAGAGGCGGTGCGGCTGGCGCAGGCACTGGCCCGCACGCTCGATCAGCTGGCGGTGGAGGAGGTGTCCGCTGCAGCGCTGACTGGGCTGGAGATCGAGGCCGAGTTGTCCGAACATTGGCAACGCGCCTTGGGCGTGCTGACCGCGTTGCTGGCGCGCTGGCCTGGCGAGCTTGCGAAGCTGGGGCGGATCGAGCCAGGCGAGCGGCGCAACCGGCTGCTCGATCGGGCGGCCGCGATCTGGCGCGAGCGGCCGCCGGCATCGTTCGTGATCGCGGCTGGGATCACCGACACCGCGCCGGCGGTGGCGCGGCTGCTCCGGGTCATCACGCGGCTGCCGGGTGGATCGGTGTTGCTGTCCGCGCTCGATCTGGCGATGCCGGAGGCGGAGTGGGAGGCGCTCGGCCCGCGCGAGGATGGCCGCTGCATCGAGACTCATCCGCAGTTCCACCTCAAGCTGCTGCTCGATCGCATGGGTGTTGCGCGCGGCGAGGTGGAGCGCTGGCGCTGGAGCGGCCGCGGCACGCCCGGGGCATCGGCAGCGCGCGGGCGGGCGGTCGCCAACGCGATGGCGCCGGCGAGCTTCACCGGCAAGTGGCAGGACCTGCCCGCGCCCGAGCGGCGCCTGTCGGGCATCCGCGCGCTCGAATGCGCGACGCCGGCCGAGGAGGCGCAGGTCATCGCCATCGCGCTGCGGGAGGCGGTCGAGGTGCCGGGTCGCACCGCCGCGCTGGTGACACCCGATCGTGCGCTGGCCCGGCGCGTCTCGGCCCACCTCGCGCGCTGGGGGATTGCCGCGGACGATTCCGCCGGGCGCCCGCTCTCGGCGATGCCGCCGGGCACGTTGCTGGTGGCACTGGTCGACGCGACCGCCAGCAGCTTTGCGCCGGTTGCGCTGCTGACCTTGCTCAAGCATCCGCTAGTTCATGTCGGCGACGATCGGCTGGCGTGGCTCGACCGAGTGCGCGCGCTCGACCTGCTGCTGCGCGGTCCGCGCCCGGTGCCGGGGCTGGCGGGTGTGACGGGCGTCCTTGCGACCGCGAAAGGCGACCGTCGGGAACTGCGCGATTGGTGGCGTTCCGTCGCAGAGACCCTGGTGCCGATCGAGCAAGCTTTCGTGCAAGCCATGGCGTTGCCCGATCTGCTCGCAGTCGTGCGCGAGACCGCGTCGCGGCTGACCGGAGAGGCGGTATGGGCCGGCCCGGCGGGGCGGAGTGCGGCCGATCTGTTCGGCGACATTGAGGCGGCGGCCCCGCTCGGCCCAACTGATCTTGCGGCGTCCGCGGTTGCGCCGTTGCTGACCAGGCTGATGGACGAGCAGGCGGTGCGCCCGCCGCAGGGCGGCCATCCGCGCGTATCGATCTGGGGCCTGATCGAGCAGCGCCTCCAGCATGCCGACGTGGCGATCGCCGCGGGCCTGAACGAAGGCGTGTGGCCGGCGCTGCCGAGCCCGGACCCGTGGCTCGGTCCGCGCGTGCGGATCGCGCTCGGCCTTCCCGGGCTCGAACGGCGGATCGGCATCGCGGCGCATGACTTCGCGAGCGTGCTGGGCAATCCGCGTGTGCTGGTGACGCGTGCCAGGCGCGATGCGCGGGCGCCTGCTGTGGCCTCGCGGCTCTGGCTGCGGCTGGAGGCGATGACCGGCGGCATCGCACGTGCGCCCGAGTATCGCCGCTGGATGGCGGCGATCGATCGGCCCGGTGTCTTCGCGCCTGCCGACCGCCCGCGACCTTCGCCCCCGATCGAGGACCGGCCGCGCAAGCTTGCGGTGACGCGGCTCGATCGGCTGAAGGCCGACCCGTTCGCCTTCTACGCGCAGGAGATGCTGAAGCTCTCGTCGCTCGATCCGATCGATGCGGAGCCTAGCCCGGCGTGGCGCGGCAGTGCGGTTCATGCGGTGCTGGAGGCGTGGGCCAAGGAGGATCGCTGCGATCCCTCGAAGCTTTCCGCGCGCGCCGAGGCGATGCTTGACGGCATCGTCGCGCATCCGGTGCTCCGCGCCTTGTGGGCGCCGCGCCTGCGCGAGGCGATCGACTGGATAGCCGGGACCATGCTGGAGCTGCTGGCCGAGGGTCGCAAGCCGGAGCTTGCCGAGGCGTTTGGCGAGGCTGAAATCGGCGGCATCCGCCTCTACGGCAAGGTCGATCGCATCGATCGCGCGGCTGACGGCAGCCTTGCCATCATCGACTACAAGACGGGATCGCCGCCGGGGCCGAAGCAGGTTGCGGCGGGCTTTGCGATGCAGCTGGGATTGCTCGGGCTGATCGCAGAGGAGGGTGGATTCACGGATCTGAAGGGTATTACGGGCGCGTTCGAATATTGGTCTTTGGCGCAAAAGGACGGCCAGCTCGGCTATGTGGCGTCGGCAACGGGCAAGCGATCCGGCCTCGATCCGGCGGATTTCACCTCGGTTGCCCATCATCATTTCACCGAAGCCGCGGCCAGGTGGCTGACCGGCGGCGAACCCTTCGTGGCCAAGCTCCACCCGGAACTGGCGCCATATGGCGACTATGACCAGCTGATGCGCCTCGACGAATGGTATGGCCGGCAGGGGGATGGGGCATGAGCCGCCGTCCTTCGCCACTGAAGGTGCTAGAGGGAGCGCAGGCGGCTGCGTCGGACCCGCGCCGGCTGGTCTGGTTGTCGGCTTCGGCGGGCACGGGCAAGACCCATGTGCTGAGCGCGCGGGTGATCCGGCTGCTGCTGGCGGGCAATGATCCGGCCGCGATCCTCTGCCTCACCTTCACCAAGGCGGGTGCCGCCGAGATGGCGGATCGCATCCATGCGAGGCTGGCGAGCTGGGTGCGGATGAAGGACAGCCTTCTGGCGACCGAACTGAATGCCCTCGGCGAAGACATCTCGCCGACGGCGCGAGCAAATGCCCGCACGCTGTTCGCGCGCGTGCTCGATGCGACCGGCGGCGGCTTGCGCATCCAGACCATCCATTCCTTCTGCCAGACGCTGCTGGCGGGCTTTCCGTCAGAGGCCGGGCTGATCCCCGGCTTCCGCCCGATGGAGGAGCGCGAGGAGCAGGCGCTCGGCTTTGCCACGCTGGCGCAGCTGCTGGTCGATGCGGAGAGGGGCGGCGATCTGCCGCTGATCCGCGATGTCCAGGCGCTTAGCCGCCGCTTGGGCGAGCAGGGTGCCGAGAGCTTCCTGCGCCAATGCGCCCGCGCGCCTGATGCTATGGCGGCGCTCGGCTCCGGCATCGAGGCCAAGCTGCGCCGCGCGATGGACGTGCCCGACGGCGACATCGAAGAGGCGATTGCGCAGGGCTGCGGCGATACGCGCTTCGATCTTGCCGGGCTCGCTCGTGTCGCCGCCGCCAACGCTGCCTGGGGCACCGCGACCGGGCTCGGTGTCGCCGACACGATCGGGGCATGGCATGGCGCGCATCCGGCGCGGCGGACCGAATTGCTCGATCAGCTCGTCGCGGTCTTCCACACCGCCAAGGGCGAGCCGCGCAAGCACTCGCCCAAGCTGATCGCCGCCGATCCTACCTACGCCGATCTCGCGGCGCGGCTGGGCGAAAGCTGCCGGGCGCTGCTCGATTTGCGGGTGAAGGCGGAATATGCCGCCATCGTCGCAGCGGGTCTGCGTGCGGGGCAAGCCTATGCACGCGCCTATGTGGCGGCGAAGGGGGCAGCCGGCGCGGTCGATTTCGACGATCTGATCCGCACCACGGTGAAGCTGCTCGACACGCCCGGCATGGGCGATTGGGTGCGCTACAAGCTCGATCAGCGCACTGATCACATCCTCGTCGACGAGGCGCAGGACACAAATGCCAGCCAGTGGGCGATCGTGAAGGCGCTGGTCGCGGAGTTCTGGAGCAATGAGCCCGAGCCCGACAATACGCTGCGTACGCTGTTCACGGTCGGCGATTACAAGCAGGCGATCTTCGGCTTCCAGGGCACCAACCCGGTCTTTTTCAAGGCCGCCGAGCGCTACTTCGCCGAACGGGCTGAGGAGGGCCTGCGGAGCTTCGATGCGCTCTCGCTCGATCGCTCGTTCCGTTCGACGCCGCCCATCCTGGCGGTGGTCGACAAGCTGATCGCGCATCTCGGTCACGACGCACTCGGCCTGATGGAAGGCGTGCCGCCGCACGAGGCGGTACGGACAGGCGCGGGGCGGGTGATGCTCTGGCCGCCGGTGTCGGCCGATCAGGCGGAGGAGGTGGAGACCGGCGAGGAGGGGTGGCTCGACGATGCCACCCGGCTTTTCGCCGATCGTTTGGCGCGGCAGGTGAAGGCCTGGATCGATGCGGCGCCGTGGATGTGCACGCGCGACCGTCCGCTCCGTCCCGAGGACATCATGATCCTGGTGCGCAAGCGCGGCGATCTCGCCTCGCTGCTGGTGGCGCGGCTGCACGCGCATGGCGTGCCGGTGGCAGGCGTCGATCGCCTGCGTCTCGACGCGCCGCTGGCGGTGAAGGACCTGCTCGCCGCCGCGCGCTTCGCCTTGCAGCCGCGCGACGATCTCAATCTGGCGGGCCTGCTGGTGTCGCCGCTGTTCGGACTGTCGCAGCAGCAGCTCTACGATGTCGCGTTCCAGCGTGAGGGCAATTTGTGGGCGGCGCTTCCCGCCGGCGAGACGCGCGAGACGCTGGGCCGCATCCTCGCCGCCGCCGATCTCGTCACCCCCTATCGCTTCTTCGAGGAGATCCTGTCGGGTCCGCTCGGCGGCCGCGCCAAGCTGTTGCGCCGGCTCGGCGAGGAAGCGCGCGATCCGATCGAGGAGCTGCTCAACGCGGCCCTGCTGTTCGAGGAGAACGGCACGCCCTCGCTCCAGCTGTTCCTCGACTGGTTCGATCGCGCGGAGGGGCAGATCAAGCGCGACCCG
>CAXTBZ010000041.1:0-22842 GCA_964242855.1 uncultured Sphingomonadaceae bacterium | reverse complement strand
CGGACCGGCGTTGATGATGCCGCCACCGGTGTAGAGGATCGGGCGCTCGGCCGCCGCGAGCATCTCGACTGCTGCCTCGATCGCCGCCGTGTCGGCCTTCACCTGCGGGCGATATGTCTTGTGGCGCAATGGCGTCGCCGGCTTCTCATAACGAGCGCTCGCGATCTGCACGTCCTTCGGCAGATCGATGACCACCGGCCCCGGCCGGCCTGACGTGGCGATATGGAACGCCTCGTGGACGATAGCGCCGAGGCTCGCCGGATCCTTCACCAGATAATTGTGCTTGGTGCAGTGACGGGTGATGCCGACGGTATCGGCCTCCTGGAAGGCATCGGTACCGATCAATTGGGTAGGGACCTGTCCGGTGATGACGACGATCGGGATTGAATCCATCAGCGCGTCGGCCAGCCCTGTCACCACGTTGGTCGCGCCAGGGCCGGAGGTGACGAGCACGACACCAGGCTTGCCGGTCGAGCGCGCATAGCCTTCCGCGGCATGTGCCGCGCCGCCTTCCTGGCGAACCAGGATGTGGCGGATCTTCTTCTGGCGGAAGATCGCGTCGTAGATCGGGAGGACCGCACCGCCCGGGTAACCGAACACGACCTCGACACCGAGATCGGTCAGCGCCTGGACGAGGATGTCGGCTCCGCTCTGTTCGGTCATCATCGGGACTCGCTCTTCAACCTGTCGCGCCGCCTAACAGAAGCGGAAGCCCGGCGCAGCTAGTCGTAACAAACTAGCGTGTCAATGATCTATAAGATAATAATGTTGCAACAAGGCAAGGATCATTGGAATAACATTGTGTGTGACGTCTCCAGCCAACAGGAAGCTGGTGACGCAGCCACGTTCGCTGGCGCTTGGCATATTGCCTGCTTGCCGCCCGGCCGCGCGCGATCATGGTCTCACGATCGAGGCTTCCGGACCGCCATGCGGCGATCTCTTCCACACCGATCGCGCGCATCGCCGGCAGGGTGGGATCGAGATGGCGAGCGAGGAGCGCATCGACCTCGTCGATGGCGCCTCTCTCCAGCATCACCACAAAGCGTGCGTCGATACGTTCGGCTAGTTCGCCGCTGTCCGGCACCAGTACCAGCGGTGCCAAGCGCACATCGGCGCCGATGCCGCCGATCTTCTCGCGCTGCCACTCGCTTAACAACCGGCCGGTCGAGCGGACCACCTCCAGCGCGCGGGCGATACGGGTTGCATCGGTCGGGCGCAGCCGATCGGCGGCCGCTTTATCTTCGCGTTCGAGGGCGGCATAAGCAACGTCGATCGGGAGCGCGCGGACTTCGGCGCGGATGTCCGGCGCGATTGGGGGTACGGGGGCGATCCCGTCTAGCAGGGTGCGGATGTAGAGACCGGTTCCGCCGACAACGATCGGTGTTCCTCCAGCCGCGTGAACCTCCGCAATGACGCGCTTAGCGTCAGCCGCCCACGCGACGGCATTGTAGGCGACCGCTGCATCGACATGGCCGAACAGCTTGTGCGGCGCGCGCGCCTCGTCGTGCGGTGAGGGCCGCGCGGTGAGGATGCGCAGATCGGCATAGACCTGGCTCGCATCCGCATTGACGATCGTGCCGCCGATCCGCTCGGCGAGCGCCAGCGCAAGCGCACTCTTGCCGCTCGCGGTCGGCCCTGCGATGAGCGCGAGCGGCGGCAGATCGGGAGACGGCATGTTCACGGCGACGCTGATAGCAGCGGGCAAGCTCACGCGCGGCGATATTTCGCGCGGAATCGACGCGCTCGAGCAAGCCGGATGCCGCCCGGCACAAGGCGCGTGGATCGATGAGGGGGACGCCGCCGATCTCATCTTCGCAGTCGCGCCGCATGAGGCGCGTTCTGCGCTGGAAGCAGCGGAGGGCATCGACTTGGTGGTCCAGCCGTCCGACGCGCGTGAGAAACGCTTGATCGTTGCCGACATGGATTCCACGATGATCACCGTCGAGTGTATCGACGAACTTGCCGACTACGCCGGCATCAAGGCCGAGATCGCGGCGGTGACCGAGGCGGCGATGCGCGGCGAGATTGATTTCGCCGAGGCGCTCGACGCGCGGGTCGCTTTGCTGAGCGGCCTCGATGCCGGCGCGATCGACCGGTGCCGCGCCGAGCGGGTCCGCCTCATGCCGGGCGCCAGGACGCTCGTCCGCACCATGAAGGCGCATGGCGCGCGGACCGTCCTGGTATCCGGTGGCTTTACCGTGTTTGCCGAGCCGGTGGCGGCTGAGATCGGCTTTGACACAGTTATCGCCAACCGCCTCGGGATCAGCGACGGCAGGCTCGACGGCACAGTCCGGCGCCCGATCGTCGACGCCGCGACCAAGCTCGAGACGATTGACGCCGAGCGTATCGCATTGGGTTTGGAGACTATCGAAACGCTGGCGGTCGGCGATGGCGCCAACGACATCCCGATGATCCAGGCGGCGGGGCTCGGCGTCGCGTATCATGCCAAGCCCAGGACGGCGGCTGCGGCGGGTGCGCGGATCGATTATGGTGATCTGACCGCCCTGCTGTGGGCGCAGGGCTATGCGCGCAAGGACTGGGTCACGGAGTAGATTAAGCAGGGCGGCTCATGTCGGCAGTAATGGCGGCCAGCGCGAACGCCACCGCCGTGGCGCTGCGATCAAAGGCGAGGTGCAGCCCCTCGCGATCCTGTCCGATGACATGGCCGGTGATCGTGCCCGCCTGCGGATGGCGCAGCGTCACCTCCGTGCCGGGATCGAGCCGCGCATGTGTTTCGATCCAGGCGCCCGCGCCGGAAACCTCGCGCAGCGCGACCGGCATCGGGCGATCGGCGAGCAGCAGGCAGAGCGGCCGGCGCCCTTCCGGCATTAGCGTGCGATCCTTCGCGAGCCACGTTCTCGATGCCATACGCCCTCCCGTACCTCAGCGCGGATGATGGCAGCGAGGCGAGAAGGAAGCGTTAAGGCGCGACCGGGAAGCAGGCGGAGCCCGCGGCGGCACAGGCCCGGGCTGCCGCACTCTTGTCAGCAAGCGGCCCGGCGCGCAGGCGGACGACCGCGCCGGCCTTCTGGTAGATCGGATGAAGCCCGCCAAGCTTGCCCGCCATCTTGCTCCAGGCGGATGCCGCGCCCTCCTGCGACCCGTAGGCGCCGAGCTGGACCATCCATTTGCCGCCGGCAGCGGCGACCGGCACGGGTGCTGCGACAACTGGCTTGAGAGGCGGCGCCTTTACGGCAGGCGGAGCCTTCGGGAGCGGCATGGCCCGGGGCGGCACGGCTTGGGCCGTGTGAATGGGCGGTGGCGGGGCGGATAGATCGCGGCCCCGTGCCGGCACGACGGAAGACGGCGCGGTCAGCCCGGTGTCGCTGCCGCCACCGGTCACCAACTGGCGTCCGGTCGGCGGGATCGGACGGGACGCCATTTGGCTCGCCATCTGGAGACCATTCTGACGGTCCTGAGGGCTCATGAACTGGTCCATCTGGCTGAGGCTGGTGGTCGCCTGGGGCAGGCCGGCGGCGGCGGCGCGGGTCATCAGCGCATAGGCTTTCGGCCAATCCTTCGCGGTCAAGTCGCCGTTGAACAGCGCGGTGCCGAGAACATATTGCGCGCGCGGATCGCCGGCGTCGGCCGCCTTGCTGATCCACGGCATCGCGGAACGACGGTCGCCATCCTGGAACAGCAGCAAGCCGTAATTGGCGGCACCCTGGACGTGGCCGGCTTGCGCCGCCTTGCCGTACCAGGTCTTGGCCTGGCCGAGATCGGCGGTGACCCCGCGGCCGAGCTTGTAGGCCTGCGCCAGGTTGAACGCCGCATCGGCATCGCCGCCTTCCGCAAGCGGGCGCCACATCGCGATGGCGCTCGCATAGTCGCCGCGCTGCCAAGCATCGACGCCATCCTTCACGGTGGCCGCCGCCAGGGGCGCCGAGATCATCACCGCCACCATCATCGCGCCTGTAAGCCGCATCGAACATCCCCTCTCGCATCTGCTCCGCCAAGACATGGGATACCACGCGTTAAGGATAAGTGTGCGGAGATTTGCAGGGGGATGTTAACGCGATCTTAGCTCCCGCCATGGGATGTCCGGCTCAAATCGAATGATCGAAGGGCAGGGCATGCGGGTACTCGCTTTGGCATCGCAGAAGGGCGGATCGGGCAAGACGACGCTGTCCGGGCATCTCGCTGTCCAGGCGCAGCGTGCCGGCGCCGGCCCGGTCGTGCTCATCGACATCGATCCGCAAGGGTCGCTCGCGGATTGGTGGAACGAGCGCGAGGCCGAGATGCCGTCCTTTGCGCAGACCACCGTGGCACGGCTCTCCGCCGATCTCGAGGTGCTGCGCCAGCAGGGCTTCAAGCTTGCCATCATCGATACGCCGCCGGCGATCACCATGGCGATCCAGAGCGTCATCCAGGTCGCCGAGCTGATCGTCATCCCGACGCGCCCGAGCCCGCACGATCTGCGCGCGGTCGGCGCAACGGTTGATCTGTGCGAGCGGTCGGGCAAGCCACTGCTGTTCGTCGTCAACGCCGCCACGCCCAAGGCGCGGATCACGCACGAAGCGGCGATCGCGCTCAGCCAGCATGGCACGGTGGCGCCGATCACGGTCCATCACCGTACCGATTTCGCCGCCTCGATGATCGATGGTCGCACCGTGATGGAGGTCGATCCCAAGGGTCGCTCCGCCAACGAGGTGGTCGAACTCTGGTCCTACATCTGGGATCGGCTCGAGAAGAATTTCCGCCGTACCGTGTTCACCGCGCCTGCGGTCGGCGCGGCGATCTTGGCGCCTCGACCTGCCGGCGGCTTCGGCCGTCGCGTGGTCCAGTGAGGGAAATCACCGGCATGCGTGAGAACAAGGCCTTCGCGTCGCTCTCCTCCGGTCTGCTGGCGCGCAAGGGCCAGGCGCGGCCGGCGATGCGCCCCCAGGGGTATGGCTTCGGCACCGGCGCTGCGGACGATCTCGGCTGGAACGACATGGGCCATGACGTGCCGGCGCCGCCACGCACGATGACGCCCAAGCTTCCGTCGAGCCTCTCCGGCCCGCACGTCGTAGTCGCGCTGCCGGTGGAGCCACCGGTCGTCGTTCGCCAGCAGGAAGAGATCGCACGCGAGTTCGCGGCTCCCGCGCCGTTCGAGCCGCCGGTGGTGGAAGATGCGAGCGTCGAAGAGCCGGTTGTCGAGCCGCCGATCGAAGTTGCAGCCGAGCTGCCCGCACCGGTCCCGCCGAAGCGCAAAGCAGCGCCCCGGAAAAGCAGCGCCGTCACAAAGCCGAGTGTCGCGGCGAAGGTCCCGGCGGAGCGCGCCGACGGTCGCAAGGCTGCCTTCACGCTGCGCCTCGATGCAGACCGTCATCTCCGCCTGCGCCTCGCTTGTGCGGTGCAGAACCGCTCGGCCCAGCAGCTGGTGACGGCCGCGCTCGATCAGTTGCTTCAGTCCTTGCCCGATGTCGCCCGGCTGGCTGCTAGCCTGCCGACGCACGATTGAACGTCCCTTGAGGGAACAGGAACCATGAACCGCAAGACAATCGCCCGCCTCGCCACCCTGTCGGTGATGCTCGGCATCTCCACGGTGGCATGCACCACCGGCACCAGCCATGTCGCCTCGCTCGCCGATCAGGCGCCCAAGGCGAAGGAAGTCGCGGCCCGGTCCGCCGAGAAGGCGCGCGCATCGCTGGCCGCCCACAAGGGCGTTGCCGCGGTCGACGCCGCAGAAAAGGCGGTCGCGCTGCAGCCGCAGGATGCGGGCTATCGCATGCTCCTTGGCCAGTCTTATCTCTCGGCCGGGCGCTTCGCCTCGGCGGAGACAAGCTTCCGCGATTCGCTGAGCCTCAGCGCCGATCAGCCCAAGGCCCGCTTCAACATGGCGCTGGCGCAGATCGCACAAGGCCAGGCGGGAGACGCGCAGGCGACGCTGCACGGCCTGAACGGCCAGATCCCGGCGGCCGATCTCGGCCTCGGCCTGGCGCTGTCTGGTGATCGCCAGACCGCGATCGCGATGCTCACGCAGGTGGTGCGCGACGGCAAGTCCGATGCCCGCACGCGCCAGAACCTGGCGCTCGCCTTTGCGCTCAACGGCCAATGGCGCGAAGCGCGAGCGATGGCGATGCAGGACACCCCTGCCAATCAGATCAGCGACCAGATCGGCCACTGGGCCGAACTCGCCAAGCCCGAAGCGGCCGGCACCACCCAGGTCGCCTCCATGCTGGGCGTGAAGCCGGCCAATGATCCCGGCCTGCCGACCGAGCTCGCGCTCGCATCGCCAGCACCGTCGCAGACCGCCGTCGCGCTTGCCTCGGCCGATCCGGTGCCGGCGCCTGTTGTGGCCGACACCGCTGCAGTGACCGTCCCGCTCGACGCTCCGATCCAGTCGGCCACGCCCGCCGATGCGCCGGCCGCAGCGGTGATGCTCGCCGCGCAGCATGTCGAAGCGCAGAGCGAAGCGGCGCCACCGCCATTGCTGCGCGCACCGGAACAGCCGTTCCGCCGTGCGGTGTTGAGCATCCAGCCCAAGCCCGTGTTCCGATCGAGCGGCTATGTCGTCCAGCTCGGCGCGTTCGCCAGGGCCGGTGCGATCCAGGCGGCGTGGGACCGCGCGTACAGGTCAATGCCGCGTCTCGCCGGCTACGCGCCTGCGCACGCGCAGTTCAACCTGTCGGGTGCCTCGCTGGTACGGCTCTCGGTCTCGGGCTTTGCCGATCGTGACGGCGCCGTGTCGCTGTGCGAGCAGATCCGCGTCAAGGGCGGCCAGTGCTTCGTACGCGCCACCGCCGGCGATGCGCCGCTGCAATGGGTGAAGCGCGACAGCCAGGTGCAGACCGCCAGGCGCGATCGCGGCGTACAGGTCGCCTCGCGCTGATAAGCTGAACAAAGGGGATGACGAGGGCGGTCAGCCGAGAGGCCGGCCGCCCTTGATGGTCTTCAACACGCGGCCCTGCACCGGCAGCCCGTCGAACGGCGTGTTGCCGGCGCGACCCGCGAGCTTCTCGCCCATGATCTTCCAGGGCTTGCCATCGTCGACGAGGATGAGGTCCGCCGGCGCGCAGACGGCGATGCGCCCGGCGTCCAGACCGAACAGCCGCGCCGGCGCACCGCTGAGCAGATCGAACAGACGGGGCAGGGTGACCACGTCGTCCTTCACCAGGGTCAAGGCAAGCGTGAGCAGCGTCTCGGCGCCGGCCATGCCGGGCTCGGCGGAGACATAGGGCAGCCGCTTGGCCTCGGGCCCGCGCGGATCGTGCGCCGAGCAGATCAGATCCACCGTGCCGTCCCGCACCGCCGCGATCGTGGCCTTGCGATCATCCTCCGACCGAAGCGGCGGGGACAATCGCGCAAAGGTCTTGAACGGGCCGATCGCCTGGTCGGAAAGCAGCATGTGCGCCGGGCTCACCCCGCAGGTGACGCCCACGCCGCGCGCCTTAGCGGCCCGCACCAGATCGAAGGCACGGGCGGTGGAAAGCTGGCGGAAGTGGATGCGGGCGCCGGTCTCCTCGGCGAGCATGATGTCGCGCGCCACCGCCATTGCTTCGGCGATCGCGGGCGCCGAGGCGATGCCGAGCCGCGTCGCCATCTCGCCGTCGGTCGCGGCGGCACCCTTGGTGAGTGTGCCGTCCTCGGCATGCGTCACCACGATCATTCCGAAGGCGGACGCGTAGGCGAGCAGGCGGTACATCAGCCCCGTATCGGCGATCCATTCGCGTCCGGTCGAGACCGCGACCGCACCCGCGCGCTTCATCATCCCGATCTCGGCCATCTCGGTGCCGAGAAGCCCGCGCGTGGCGGCGGCGAACGGCACGACGCTGATGGCAGCTTGCGGGAAGGATGCGGCCTGGCGGATCAGCGCCGGCGCATCGAGCGGCGGCGCCTGATCGGGCATCAGCAGCGACGTGGTGATGCCGCCCGCGGAAGCGGCTTCCGGATCGATCGCGAAGGCACCAACGTCGACGAGACCGGGCGCGATCAGCGCGCCGCGCGCGTCCGCCACCACGTCGGACTTGCGGAACACGCCATGTTCGATGTCGCCGAGCGCCTCGACCAGCCCGTCGCGGATCAGCACGCCGCCCTCGATGATCGTGCCGGCGACCGGATCGACGATGCGCCCGTTGCGAATAGCCAGCGTGCCGCTGTTCGAAGCGGGGCTCATGCCCAGCCCTCCACGCCACGCCGCTGCCGAGTCAGCACGTCGAGACAGGCCATGCGCACCGCAACACCCATTTCGACCTGCTCAGTGATCGCCGACTGCTTGATGTCGTCGGCGACGTCCGACGTGATCTCGATACCCCGGTTCATCGGCCCTGGATGCATCACCAGCGCGCCCGTGGCGGCGCGGTTTAGCCGTTCCCGCGTGAGACCGTAGAAGTGGTGATATTCGCGGGGGGACGGCACGAACGCGCCCTCCATCCGCTCGAGCTGGAGGCGAAGCATCATCACCACCTCCGCCCCTTCGAGTGCCGCATCGAAATCGGTGAAGGCGGTGACGCCCATCCGCTCGATGGCGGGCGGCAGCAGGGTAGGCGGGGCGACCACGCGCACCTCGGCGCCGAGTGTGCCGAGTAACAGGATGTTCGATCGCGCTACCCGGCTATGAAGCACGTCGCCGCAGATTGTGACTACGGTGCCGTTGATCCGGCCCACGCGCCGCCGAATGGTCAGCGCATCGAGCAGCGCCTGGGTCGGGTGCTCGTGCCGCCCATCGCCGGCGTTGAGCACCGGGCAATCGACCTTGTCGGCGATCAGCCCGACCGCGCCGCTCGCATCATGGCGGATCACGATCACGTCGGGCTTCATGGCGTTCAGCGTCGCCGTCGTGTCGAGCAGCGTCTCGCCCTTCTTCACGCTCGATTGCGCGGCATGCATGTTGATCACGTCCATACCCAGCCGCTTGCCCGCGATCTCGAAGCTCAGCAGCGTGCGCGTGCTGTTCTCGAAGAAGGCGTTGATCTGGGTGAGGCCGGACAGCCGATCGTCATGCTTGGCGGTTGCCCGATTGAGCGCGATCCACTGCTCCGCCTCGTCGAGCAGGAAGCCGATCTCCCACGGCTGCAGTCCGGCGATGCCGGTAAGATGGCGATGGGAAAAGGGGTGGACGCCTTCGGGCAATGTGTAATCGGACGAGGCGGCGTCGGTCATCGGAAGCGCCTTAGACTTTGGCGAGAGCCTTAGGCAAGGAGCCCGACTGCAAGTCCAGCCTGGATTGCTGCGGTCAGATGCAGGAGCATCGAGAAGGGCTGTTTACGAGTCTTGTGCTGGTAGAGATGCCGCGCCCAGTAAGCCCCAGCGGTTCCTCCCACGAAGCATAGCAGCAGCAGGTCACGTTCTTGGATTCGCCAGCCGCGCTCGATAGCCCGACGCTTGTCCACTGCAAAGGCAATGAAACAGGCGGTATTGATGCAACCCAACCAGATGAGGCACCAGCTCAGCATGTCGCGAGCTTATGAAGCGTGACTTAGTAATTCGCTAAAGCATCGATCGCACCTTGGAGGATGTAGGCGGCGGCCATCTTGTCGACCAGCTCGGCACGGCGTGCGCGCGAGGCATCCGCCTCAAGCAGCGTGCGGGTGACGGCGGCGGTGGACCATCGCTCGTCCCACAGCAGGATCGGCAGATCGAGAGGGTTCAGGTTGCGCGCGAACGCCCGGACCGCCTGGGTGCGCGGGCTGTCGGTGCCGTCCATGTTGAGCGGCAGACCCACGACAAGCCCGCGGATCGCCTGCGCTGCAACCACCTTGCGCAACGCATCCAGATCGGCGCCGAACCTTGTGCGGCGTAATGTCTCGGCCGGCGTCGCGATCGTCCATTGCGAGTCGCAGAAGGCAAGACCGATCGTCTTGGTGCCGACATCAAGGCCGGCCAGGCGCCCGGCTTCCGTCAATTTCTCGCGGAAGTCGATCGTCGATGGAGTGATCACTTGGCAGGCAGGCTCGCCGAGCCCAGCCGGCGTCCCGCATCCGCGCGGATGTTCGCCCAGAACAAAGCGTAGTCGAAAACGTGGAAGTTGTTGCCCGGCAGTACCGCCAAGCCGAACCCGTCCGGTGGCGGCCCGATAAGCAGGAGCCCCGAGGCATCGCATCGCGCCGGCACCAGATGCGGGACAAGCGTAGCGCTCCGGTAGGTCATGTCGGGCAGGAGCGAGCCGAGGTTCGCCGATGCCGGCGCCGCCCCGTTACGCGTGCCCGTCAGCGGGTTGACGCAAAGCGCCGGCGTGTTCGCGCGCGACAGCCCGGTGAGGCCGCTGCCGGCATCGTAGCGGACGCGCAGCTGCGCCGGATCGGCCGGTTCGGCGAAGCTCTCCCAGCTCAGGATGCAGCCGCGCTGATCGGGCGTGTCACAAGCCGGCAGGCCGAGTGCGGGCAGGTCCGCCTTGATCGAGATCGGCCAGCCGACCGCGTAGACCGCGACGATGCGGCGTTTCAGCGCTGCGTCGCCGGCGATCCGCTCCTTGAGCAGGCGGAGCAGGTGATAGCTTCCCTGGCTGTGCCCGGCGATGATGATCGGCGCGTCGGCAGGTGCTTGGGCGAGGAAGGCGTCTAACGCGCGCGCCACGTCGGAATAGGCCAGCGCCAGCGCGCGTTCGGAGTCAGCGTTGGTGGTGAGGAACGCGCCAACCGTCGCCTGCCGGTATCGCGGCGCCCATACCTGCCCGACATTGCTGAACGCGGACGCCTCGGTCGAAACGATGACGTGGGCCCGCCCGTCCGCCTCTTTGTCGTCGATCGGTGCGTTCCAGTGCGCACGGTTGAGGTATGTCGTCGGCGGCACGAAGAAAATCGCCGCGCGGGTGCTAGCGACGGCGGGTACGCCCGGGGGCAGCCATCGTGCCGGATCGTCGCGCGTGCCCGGGCGCGAGAGCCAGGCGTCGGCCTTCGTGTAGTCGGGCGCGCCCGCGGCGGACGGCGCCGTGAATGACGTGCTCGGGATGAACGTCCAGCGCATCACCGCCTGCGGAAAGAGCGTCCAGACGATGCCCGCGCCAAGGATCAGGAAGATGATCGCGGCGATGATGTAGAGGAAACGGCGTGCGGCCATGGCCGAGCGCTTAAAGCCGCTGCCAGGTCCCCGCAAGCGGGACGGCGCTTGAAGTGCAGGATCGCGGGTGATAGCCGCGCCGCATGTCCGTCGACCTCGCCACCGTCCGCAAGATCGCCGGCCTCGCGCGCATCGCCACTAGCGATGCCGAGGCCGAGGCGTTGCTGCCCGAACTGAACAACATCCTCGGCTGGATCGAGCAACTGGCGGAGGTCGACACCGACGGCATCGAGCCGCTCGCTGCGGTGATTCCGAACCATCTGCGCCTGCGCGACGACGTCGTGACCGATGGCGGCATCCGCGATGCCGTGCTCAAGAACGCCCCGCAGGCCGAACACGGCTTCTTCGCGGTACCCAAGGTGATCGAATAGTGTCCGCCGACCTGACCGACCTCGGCATCGCCGCGATCCGTGACGGCGTCGCCGCAGGCACCTTCTCCGCGCGCGAAGTGGCCGATGCATTTAATGCGGCGGTGGAGAAGGGCCGCCCGCTCAACGCCTGGCTGGTCGAGACTCCCGAACACGCCATCGCCGCCGCCGAGGCCGCCGATCGTGCGCGGACGCAGGGCGAACTGCTGCCGCTGTCCGGCGTGCCGCTCGGCATCAAGGATCTGTTCTGCACCAAGGGCGTGGAGACGACGGCGGCGTCCGGCATCCTCAAGGGCTTCGTGCCGCAATACGAGTCGACCGTCTCGGGCAAGCTGTTCGCGGCGGGTGCAGGCATGCTCGGCAAGCTCAACATGGACCAGTTTGCGATGGGCTCGTCCAACGAGACATCGGCGTTCGGGAATGTGATCTCGCCGTGGAAGCGGAGCGACGGTGGCAATGCCGCCTTGGCGCCTGGTGGCTCGTCGGGCGGCTCCTCCTCGGCTGTGTCGGCGCGGATGGCGCCCGGCGCGACAGGCACGGACACCGGTGGATCGATCCGGCAACCCGCGGCCTTCACCGGAATATCGGGGATCAAGCCGACTTACGGCCGTTGCTCGCGCTGGGGCGTGATCGCTTTCGCCTCCTCGCTCGACCAGGCCGGGCCGATGGCGCGCGATGTTCGCGATTGCGCGATCATGCTCGAGGCGATGTCGGGCTTTGATCCTCGCGACGCGACCTCGCTCGATGTCCCGGTGCCTTCGTGGGAAAAGCAATTATCCGGCGATCTCAGGGGCAAGAAGATCGGCGTTCCCAAGGAATATCGCGTCGACGACATGCCGCCCGAGATCGAGGCGCTGTGGGAGCAGGGCATCGCCTGGGCCAAAGATGCCGGCGCCGAGATCGTCGAGGTCTCGCTGCCGCACACGAAGTATGCGCTGCCGACCTACTACATCATCGCGCCGGCCGAGGCGTCCTCGAACCTCGCGCGCTATGATGGGGTCCGCTACGGCCTTCGCGATCTGCCTGATGGCGCCAACCTGCAGGAGATGTACGCGGCGACCCGCGCCGACGGCTTCGGCGCCGAGGTGAAGCGCCGAATTATGATCGGCACCTACGTGCTGTCGGCCGGCTTCTACGACGCCTATTTCACCAAGGCACAGAAGGTCCGGTCGCTGATCGTGCGCGATTTCGAGGCTGCGTTCGCCAAGTGCGACGTGCTGCTGACGCCGACCGCGCCGTCTGCCGCCTTCGGGTTGGGCGAGAAAGCGGACGATCCGATCGCGATGTACCTGAATGACGTCTTCACCGTGCCCTCGTCACTTGCGGGGCTGCCGGCGATGTCAGTGCCGGGCGGGCTGGACGGGCAGGGCCTGCCGCTGGGCCTCCAGATCATCGGCAAGCCGCTCGACGAGCAAGGCGTGCTCAACGCCGGCCTGGCGATCGAGGAACGGGCAGGGTTTTCGGCACGCCCGGGGGCGTGGTGGTAGGTATTCACCCCTCCCTGAAAGGGAGGGGCCGGGGGTGGGTAGAGGCACGCAGTACGGTCGGGTCAGTCCACTCGGCCTAAGTATCGCCTAGCCGGCACCCACCCCAACCCCTCCCTTGAAGGGAGGGGCTTAGAAGGGACGAACGATGACCGATTATCGCATCCAGGGCGGCACCGGCGAGTGGGAGGTCGTGATCGGCCTTGAGGTTCATGCGCAGGTCACCAGCCAGTCCAAGCTCTTCTCGGGCGCGGCGACGGCGTTTGGCGCAGAGCCGAACAGCCAGGTAAGCCTGGTCGATGCGGCTATGCCGGGGATGCTGCCGGTGCCGAACGGCGAGTGCATCCGCCAGGCGGTGCGCACCGGCATGGCGATCGACGCCACGATCAACCGCTGGTCGCGCTTCGATCGCAAGAACTACTTCTACGCCGATCTGCCGCAGGGTTACCAAATCTCGCAGCTTTATCATCCGCTTGT
The DNA here is from genome assembly GCA_964242855.1 of uncultured Sphingomonadaceae bacterium. GTDB lineage: Bacteria > Pseudomonadota > Alphaproteobacteria > Sphingomonadales > Sphingomonadaceae > Solisphingomonas. Next base: position 9,533 of record CAXTBZ010000041.1, on the reverse strand, counting down.
CGGCGAAGGTTCGCTCGCCATCGAGCCGGAAGGAGGCGAGCCCAAGACGATTGGTGTCGAGCGCATCCATGTCGAGCAGGATGCCGGCAAGCTGATGCACGATCAGCATCCCACGCGATCCTACGTCGATCTCAACCGATCGGGCGTCGCGCTGATGGAGATTGTCTCCAAGCCGGACATGCGTTCTCCCGCAGAAGCAGGGGCTTACGTCAAGAAGCTGCGATCGATCCTGCGCTATGTCGGCTCGTGCGACGGCAATATGGAGCAGGGATCGATGCGCGCCGACGTTAACGTCAGCGTGCGCAAGCCCGGCGACGAACTGGGTACCCGCACCGAGACCAAGAACGTCAACTCGATCCGCTTCGTGATGGCCGCGATCGAGTATGAGGCGCGCCGCCAGGTCGATCTGATCGAGGATGGCGGCCGGGTGGTGCAGGAAACCCGCCTGTTCGATCCGGACAAGGGCGTTACCCGATCGATGCGCTCCAAGGAGGATGCGCACGATTACCGCTACTTCCCCGACCCGGACCTGCTGCCGCTGGAATTGGACGAGGCGTTCCTGGAGGAGGCGCGCGCCTCGCTGCCCGAACTGCCCGATACCAAGCGCAGGCGCTACGAGGAGGTGCTGGGCATCTCCGCCTACAATGCCGACGTGCTGACCGCCGACGTCGAGACGGCGCGCTGGTTCGAGCGGATGCTGGACGAGGGTGCTCCGGCAAAGCAGGCGGCCAACTGGGTCATGTCCGAACTGTTCGGCGCGCTCAACCGGCTGGGCAAGGCGATCGCCGACAGTCCGGTCAGCCCCAAGCAGGCGGCGGAATTGGTGGCGCTGGTGGCGGACGGCACGTTGTCGGGCAGCCTCGCCAAGCAGGTGTTCGAGGTGATGCTCGAGACGGGCCAGGATGCCGGCATGGTCGTGGAGGAGCGCGGGCTGAAGCAGACCAGCGACACCGGCGCGATCGAGGCCGAGATCGCCAAGATCATGGCCGCCAATGCCGACAAGGTTGCGGAGTATCGATCGGGCAAGGACAAGCTGTTCGGCTTCTTCGTCGGCCAGACGATGCGGGCCATGGCGGGCAAGGCCAATCCGGCGGTGATCAACGACCTCCTCAAGAAGGCGCTCGATCAGTAGTCGCGGGTAGCCTCTTCCGCGGTGAGGATGCCGGCATGGCGCAGCAGCCCGCGCCGATAATGCTGTTCGGTAAAGCGCTGCGCCACGTCCTCTTGGGCATGCTCGCCCATCCGCCGGTACAGGTCCGCGTTCACCGGATCCATGACGTGGAGGATCGCCGCACGCAGCGCGTCGGCACGCGGCGGCACGATCACGCCGGTCTCGCCATCGACGATATAGTCGCGCACGCCGGCGGCCTCTGTGACGATCACCGGCTTCCCGAACGCCATGGCGTTCAAGTAGGTCTGCTGGCCGGCGCTGCGCACCGATTGGACGAGCGGCACCACCGCTGCATGGCAACGCGCCATCAGCGTCATGAACTCGTCGTGCGAGGTGGGTGACGCCATGAGGTGGGGAGAGGGTCGCGTCGGTGTCCAGGATGTGGCCATCCGGCACGGCACCGCCAGGCCGTCCAGCGCATTTCCGAGCAGGCGATAGTCCCGCATCGAGTTACCGCCGGCGAACAGGTAGCCGTGGTCGGCAGTCGGTGTGTCGCCATAGCCGAAGAGGGTGTTCGGGAAGGGCTGGAACAACACCCGTTCCGGGTCCACGCCCCAGATCCCCGGGAAGCTGCGGACCTCGTCGGTGCTGAGCACGACATAACGGACGTGCGGCCCATCGAGGAGGCGGATCATCGTTCGCGCCAGCCTGGGCAGCAGCGGCGTCAGCCAGGGCAGGCGGCGGGCGATCGTGCGGCTGCTCGGTTCCCAAGTGGCGTCATGGATCAGGATTGGGGTGCGGCCGCCGACATATTTGACCAAGATCGCAAAGACGAGATCGCGGTACCGCTTGCCGCGACCGATGGCGCCATTGAGGATCAGAACCTTGCGCCCCTTGGCGGCTCGCAGCAGCGCCAGAAGGTCCCGGATCGAGCCGGGGTTCTCGTGCATCACGTCATCGACGAGCGCGTTCCACACCGGGTCGGGGCCCGGGATTGTCGCAAGTACGGGCTTTCGCATCGCTTGAGCTGGGAAGATCTCTGTCTCCACTAGCCGATCGCAGCTGCGGCGAACTTCGTGATCTCCATGGTCCGGGTAAGTCTACAGCAGCACGCCGAAGGTCAGCGCGATGGCGAAGTTGTGGGTCTCGCCCGGGGCGAGGTTGACCACGCCGGGCTTGTCGGCGAACTCGCCGGTGAAGCCTTCGTCATCGGCGTGGCTCGCCCAGGGTTCGATGCACAGATAGCCCGCGCCCGGCTTCATCCAGATGCCGAGATAGTTTATGCCGGCGAAGTCGACCCGGACGCCGGGTTCGCCGGGCACGCCGTACCAGAGGCCGCGGCTGTTCGGCCGATCGAGCACCAGCGCATCGTGATCGAACAGCGAATCGTGGAGCGCCAGCATGTCCTCGCGGATCGGGGTCGGCGCGTCGGGGCCGATCAGGCCATTGGGCAGAACGCCGCGCACCGGCTCAGGCTCGTCCGCGTCGAAGCGCAGGATGTGCATGGTCTTCGAATTGGCGCCGGTGCCGGGCAGCGGCCAGCGCAGCGCGGGATGGAAGCCGAAGCCGGTCGGCATCGGCGTGTCCCCTCGGTTGGTCACTGCGCCTATCAGCTCCAGCGTCGTTCCCTCGAGCCGATGGGTGACGTCAAGGCGGAAGGCGAAGGGGTATGCCGCGCGCGTGTGCGCATCGTCCTCCATGCGGAACGTCACGCTGCGGTCGCTCTGTTCGGCCACCGCGAAAGTGGTCTCGCGCGCGAAGCCGTGCTTTGGCATCTTGTATTCGCGACCACCGAAGCGCGCGATCCCGCCTGCGCTGATGCCGACAGTCGGGAACAGGATCGGCGCGCGGCCGGTCCACCAGCGCGGGTCGCCATCCCAGAGCCAGTCACGGCCCTCGGGATCGGTAATGCTCTGCAATTCCGCGCCATGCGACGAGGCGGTGACGGTAAGGTCGGGCGAGGCGATGGTGACGAGTTCGGTCATGCCGCCACCATGCCCTGTCGAGCGGCCAAGTCTAGTCGTCCTGCTCGTGGTTGGTCCCGCCGGTGCCGCCCGTGCCGCCGGGCGAGCCCGCATCCTCCTCGGGCGATAGGTTGTCACGCGGCGGGGTGGTGTCGTTCTCGCCGTTGATCGCCTCGATCGATTTGGCGTCGGTGTCCTGAAGATATTCGGGCTTGCCGTCGGTCATGCGCGTTCTCCTTATCGGAATGCCCAACGAGCCAGGCGGCAGAGCGCTCCACATTGCTTGCCACGCCGCGCCGGACTGCTATAGACGCGCGCCGACCGGCGGTCAGGTACGCGGGCGTGGCGGAATTGGTAGACGCAGCAGGTTTAGGTCCTGCCATCGCAAGATGTGGGGGTTCGAGTCCCTTCGCCCGCACCAGCTCCGCCCGCCGCCAGCGGGGCTGACGCCACACACGATTTTCCGGGAAGAAGGCCGATCATGCAGACTGTCGAGACGTTGAACGAGGGACTGAAGCGCGGCTACAAGGTCACGATCCCGGCCAAGGACATTGCTGCGCGGGTAGAGCTTCAGGTGAAGCAGATGGCGCCGCAAATGAAGATGCCGGGCTTCCGCCCCGGCAAGGTGCCCGCCAACCTCGTCAAGAAGATGCATGGCCCGGCGCTCCATCAGGATGCGCTGAACTCGAGCGTCCAGGAGAGCGTCCAGTCGCTGCTCGCCGAGCAGAAGCTGCGCCCCGCCACCCAGCCGGCGGTCGATCTCGACGAAGCCTATGAGGAGGGCAAGGACGCCGAAGTCGCAGTGACGCTCGAGGTGTTGCCCGACGTGCCTGCCCCGCAGATCGAGGGGCTGAAGCTCGAGCGGCTGACGGTCGAGCCGTCCGAAGAGGAGATCAACGATCAGATCGGCCGCATCGCCGGCCAGTCCAAGCGCCACGAAACGGCGCCCGAGGGTCATCCGGCGGTCGAGGGCGATCTCGTCGTCATGGACTATAAGGGCACGTCCAACGGCGTGGCGTTCGAAGGCGGCACCGGCGAGGGCATGTCGGTCGAGCTCGGTTCGGGCCGACTGATCCCGGGTTTCGAAAGCGGCCTCGAAGGCGTGAAGACCGGTGAAAGCCGCGAGCTCAACGTCACCTTCCCCAAGGATTATCCTGCCAAGGAACTGGCCGGCAAGGATGCCGTGTTCGCCGTTACCGTCACCGAAGTGAAAGTGCCGGCCGAGCAGGTGATCGATGACGAGTTCGCCAAGCAGCTCGGCCTGCAGGGCCTCGACCAGCTGAAGGAGCTGATCAAGGGCCAGGTCGAGCAGGAGCTGAACGGGCTGACGCGCACCTACATGAAGCGCAAGCTGCTCGATCAGCTCGCCGAGGGGCATGATTTCCCGGTGCCGCCGTCGATGGTCGATGCCGAGTATCAGCAGATTTGGCAGCAGCTCGAGCATGAAGCTACGCACGAGGCCGATCAGGCCGCGGCGATGGCGGAGCTCGAAGCCGACAAGGATGATTATCGCGCGATCGCCGAGCGGCGGGTGCGGCTGGGGCTGCTGCTCTCCGAGATTGGCCAGGCAAATGGCGTGGAGGTCACCCAGGCGGAAATGCAGCGGCTGATCGCGCAGGCGGCGCAGCAGTACAATCCGAAGGATCGCGAGCGCTTCACCCAGTACATCCAGCAGGATGCGATGGCGGCTGCCCAGCTGCGCGCGCCGCTGTACGAGGACAAGGTCGTCGACTTCCTGTTCGGCAAGTCCGAGATCAGCGAGCGCACGGTGACCCGCGAGGAGCTGGAAGCCGCGATCGAGAGCGAGGACGGCTTCTCGTCCGGCACCCACGTCCACAATCACGATCATGATCATTCCGGGCACGACCATGCCGGGCATGATCAAGCCCATGAGACGAAGCCTAAGGCCAAGAAGGCTAAGAAGGCTGTTGCTCCGAGCAACGAGCCGGTGACGGCTCCAGAAGACGCTGCCGTTCTGGAAGAGGCTCAGGTGACGGACCCAGCGCCGAAGAAGGTCTCGCCGAAGAAGCCTGCCGTCCAAAGCGACCCGGCTGCCGCGCCGATCGAGGCTGCGCCGGTGAAGAAGCCGGCTGCCAAGAAGGCGTCGGCCAAAGTCGTGCCGGCCGAGGCGGAGGGCTCGTCGGTTGCCGAGCCGGCGGCCGCGAGCGAAGCGGTTGCTCCGATCAAGGCGCCAGCCAAGAAGAAGGCCGCCATCAAGGAGGCCTGATCCGGCTACCCGGCTGCGGCATCCGCAGCCGGGGCTTGATCCGGCACCGCGTCGCGCCGCCACAGCGCGAGCGCGAACAGCGCGAAGCCGCTCGCCAGTGTCCAGGCGAAGATGCGGTCCATGAAGCGGCAGTGGACGATGAAGTGCTCCGGCAGCAGCGCGAGCCACACCAGGATCGCGCCGTTGGAGGCCGCCAGCAGCATTGCCCGGGTCCGAAGCGCGGCGTTTGCATAGTGGCGCAGCCGCCACCCGCCCCACGCTCCGCAGACGATTGCCGCCACGAGCGCCAGCATGCTCAAGAGGTGCATGCCCACCGCCAGAGATCCGGCGCCGCGCCAGATTGCGTCGAGCAGCCCGCTCAGATCGAGATCGGCCTGCTCGCCGCCGGCCGCCATGCCGGCGCGCACCGCGAGTTCATCCGATATGCTGTGCAGTCCGTCGGCGCCGAAGTTCGCCCACACCTGCCAGAGCCGAGCCGCCATGGCTGCCACGATCGCCGCCGAGTAAGCCGTGACGGCGGACAGCACCGCGCGCCCGATCAGCGGCGAGGCAGTGTCGGGTGCCAGCGCGAAGGGGAGCGCGCCGATCAGCACCGCCCAGCCGAGCGGGATGCCGCCGGTGAGGAACTCAAAGACGATCGTGCCGATTCCGAACAAGGCCGCCAGCAGCGTCACCACCCGGAGCGGCAACCCGCCAAGGCAGCGTGCAACGTATAACAGCAGCAGCAACCCAAGCAGGATCATGTCGGCCGGGCCGTGGCCGATCGATTGCCCGAAACTCTCCAACCCGAACCAGCGGGCGAAGGTGCCGAAGATCACCAGCCAGAACAGATGATCGAGCTTCCTGCCTCTCCCGATCGCCAGATGCCAGAGCGAGAGGCCAATGCCGATTGCCAGGATCAGCGTCTGCCCGGTCTTGTAGATCGCCCGCAGCGCCGAGACCGAGACGTGCGGCAGCGCATAGCGCGCGACGATCGTGTGGCCGTGGATGTAGCGGTGATAGAGGAAGGCCTGGGGCTGCGGCGTGCCGTTCGCCAAGGCGCGCAGGTTGCGGCAGGGCTCGTCGAAGTTCGATAGCGGGCTCACCGCGAGCTCCGATCGGGGTGCTGCCTGGTCGATCGCCTGGTACAGGATCAGGCAATCGTTGAACTGGTGCATGCCGCGATCGGTGTCGCCGATCAAATAGGCGTCGTCCTGCAGTTCGCCGCTCGCGAATGCGGCGTGCACGGCTGCGACGGCGTCAGCGTTTCGGTATCCGATGCTGTGATAATTGGCGAGATACACGAGCGGCATCAGCAGGCATGCCGTGATCACGCCGGTTGCGGCTGCCGGCACCATTGCGCCGAAGATCCAGCTGAGTTTGATCTTCATGCGGTCCAGCCTCACTTGAAGTATGTCTTGCTCGTTCGAGTTCAGAGCCAATAGCGCGAGATGACCGTCCACAAGGTCGCGACGCAGCTGAGTGCCGCCCAGACGGGCACGACGAGATGGGCATGCTGCATCCAGCGCCGCGGCTTCGGTCGCCAGCGGGGCGTGAGCGCGAAGACGGTGATCGCGAGAGGGATGAGGTAGCGTCCCTGAACGCCGACCAGGTCAGGCGATCCCACCGCGTTGAACTGGAGGTAGAGCAGCAGGACGATAGCCAGATAGCAGGCGATCGAGAGGAGGATCGCTGCCGTCGTGATATAGCCTTCGGACGGGCGGACGTGGCGCCGAGCAGGCCGGTGCCGGCGATCATCAGCAAGGCGGCGTCGACAATGACGCTCGGCGCCTGGATATCGTGCCAGCCCATCGCCCGCCCGACGCCCTGACGGGTAAGCTGGAAGAAGGGAAGGATCGCAGTCTTGAAGACAAGCGCGGCGCTTATCCCCGGATGATCCCACATGAAGGCGATCTGACGCCGCGGATCGACATCGATCCCGATGCGGAGCGAGAAGATCTTGCCGTACGTCGCCGCTGCCCAGGCTGCCCAGAGCGCCACCGCGCAGAGGCCGCACACGCCGAGCCACACGACCCGATCGGACAAGCGGCGATCGACGATGTACGCCATCAAGGGAGGTAGCGCGACGAGCGGGAGGTAGGCAACCTTGCCGGCGCCTGCGACGATGGTCGCACAGCCGAGCAGGATCAGATCACGCCGCCCTGTCGGCGCCTGGAATGCTATTCGGCTGGTCAGCGCCGCAAACAGCAGGAACGCGCCGAACAGCAGCGCATCTGCCGAAACCGATGCGGTTTCGAACAGGACCGTCGGGAGCGGCGCGCAGACGAGCAGCAGAGGCGCAGCGACGCCACCTCGCCGGATCGCCAGCCAGCCGAGCAGCGCGCAGAACAGTGCGTTTGCCAGTCGGCCGAGATAAAGGCAGGCAAGCACCGGCAGGCCCAACGCTCGGGCAATCCTGCAGGCTGCGGCAGAGGCGGTGTAGAGGATTGGCGGGTAGATCGCGGTGTTGCTGAACGCGGCATAGTCGGAGCGCCCGCTTGCTTCGATGCGGGCCTGATCGGCCATCATCCTGCGGGACGGCCTGGCGCCGCTCTCCCACGTCTTCTCCCAGTCGGTGGCGGCCGCCAGTTGCGCCAATCCACTGTCGACATAGCCTCCCGCCGAAGGGTTGGAGTGGCGGCGAGGCAGGGGGTCGCGTTGCGCAATTGGTGCCATGTGGCCCTCCGCGATCGAGGCGGCGCGAAGCAGATGCGCCGGTTCGTCGGGGCTGCCGAACGGCGCTGTGATGAAGCAGAGTGCGATCAGAGTTGGTAGCGCCGCGATCAGGAATATCATGGCGTAGCGCCGCGCCCGTTCCTCCATGTGGATGTGGTCGACGCCGCGTTGCCAATGCATGGCCTCACCCCCGCGTGCCACGAACCCCGAATTTTAATGAGATGGCGCTTAGGGCAAGTCAATGAAGGAGTGTTCGGACGCGCGCGCCTGCGCTAGCGCCTTCGAACGGTGCCGGACGGAGGAATGATGGTCGCAACATCGAAGGCAGGCGGGCCGGCTACGCGTATCGCCGTGATCCTGCCCTGCTACAACGAGGAAGCGGCGATCGGGCAGACGGTTGCCGCCTTCCGCTCCGCGCTGCCCGACGCGGCGATCTACGTCTATGACAACAACAGCCGCGATCGCACGATCGATTATGCCCGCGCGGCGGGCGCGATCGTGCGGACCGAGCGGATGCAGGGCAAGGGCAATGTCGTGCGCCGGATGTTCGCCGACGTGGATGCCGACGTCTATGTGATGGCCGATGGCGACGCGACGTACGACGCGTCGGCCGCCCCCGCGCTGGTCACACGCCTGCTTGAGGAGAACCTCGACATGGTGGTCGGCTCGCGCCGTTCCGAGATCGAGCTTGCTTATCGGCGGGGTCACCGGCTTGGCAACCGCCTGCTGACGGGCATACTCGCGCAGCTGTTCGGGCGCAGTTTCTCGGACATCCTGTCGGGCTACCGGGTCTTCTCGCGCCGCTTCGTCAAGAGTTTCCCGATCCTGTCCGCCGGCTTCGAAATCGAGACCGAGATCAGCGTCCACGCGCTCGAACTGCGCATGCCGTGCGCAGAGATCGCGACCGAATACGGCGCGCGCCCGGAAGGATCCGCCTCCAAGCTCTCCACCTACCGCGATGGCTGGCGTATCCTCAAGACGATCCTGACCTTGTATCGCGTTGAGCGGCCGGTGCTGTTCTACGGCAATATCGGGCTGATCCTGCTGATCGTGGCGCTGCTCTTCGCGATCCCGCTGATCTCGACCTATGCGCAGACCGGGCTAGTGCCACGCCAGCCGACCGCAATCATGATCACGGGGCTTGGTATCCTCGCCTTCCTGAGCTTCTTCTCAGGCCTCATCCTCGATACGGTGACCCGCGGCCGGCGCGAGATGCGACGCCTCGCCTACCTCGCGCTGCCGGCGCCGGGCGGGCGCTGAACCCAGCCGGCAGAGGCCACTTGAACTCCCCACGCCAAGCGCCGATGTACTTGCGGGCTAGGGCAGAAGGACGCCGATTTTCATGACCGTTGAGACCCCATTGGGCATTTTCCACAACGATGCCGCCGCCGGCCTGGTGCCGATCGTCATCGAGCAATCGAGCCGCGGCGAGCGCAGCTTCGACATCTATTCGCGCCTGCTGCGCGAGCGCATCGTCTTCATTACCGGCGCCGTCGAGGACCACATGGCCTCGCTGATCTGCGCGCAGCTGCTCTTCCTCGAGTCCGAGAACCCGAAGAAGGACATCTTCATGTAC
>CAXTBZ010000040.1:0-23399 GCA_964242855.1 uncultured Sphingomonadaceae bacterium | reverse complement strand
CCGAGGACGAGAAGCGCTCGACCGCCTATCACGAGGCGGGCCATGCGCTGGTCTCGCTGCACGTGCCGGGCTGCGATCCGCTCCACAAGGTGACGATCATTCCGCGCGGTAGAGCGCTCGGCGTCACCTGGAACCTGCCCGAGCGGGATCGTTATTCGATGAGCATGAAGCAGATGAAGGCCAGGCTGGCGCTCTGCTTCGGTGGCCGCATCGCCGAGCAGCTGATCTACGGCAATGACGAACTCAACACCGGCGCATCCAACGACATCCAGCAGGCCACCGACATGGCCCGATCGATGGTGATGGAATATGGCATGTCCGAAAAGCTCGGCTGGCTGCGCTATCGCGACAATCAGGACGAGGTGTTCCTGGGCCATTCGGTCAGCCGCGCGCAGAACATGTCCGAAGATACCGCCCGGCTGATCGACGCCGAAGTGCGCCGCCTCGTCGAGGAGGGTGAGACCCACGCGCGCCAGGTTCTGACCGACAATCTCGACGAGTTGCACAAGCTGGCGCTCGCCTTGCTCGAGTACGAGACGCTCACCGGCGAGGAGAGCAAGCGCGCGATCAAGGGCGAGGATATCGGCCGCGACGACAAGGCCAATCGCACCCCGCCGCCACGCGCGGCGACCGGCTCGTCGATTCCCAAGTCCAAGCGCCCGGGCGGCGGCGGTGCCTGGGGTGGCGATCCGGCGCCGCAGGGCGCCTGATCCTTCTGCTTTCTTTCGTACCTGAGGGGTCGGAGCCGCAATGCTCCGGCCCCTTCGCTTATGCGAATCCGGCATGATCGATCCCGGCAAGCGACCGCGCGATCTACGACCGGCCACTCACAGAAGGCGCTGGCAGCTTTCAGCGTTGCTGGCTGCGGCCGTTCTGGTAGGCCTGCTCGCCGCATGGCTGTCGCGCGGCGAGTTCAAGGGCCGCTATGCGGTTCCCGACGCGGGGCACGAGGCTGCGGTGCCCATGGCGACGCCGACCCCGACATTGGCCACTCTGCCGCCGCCGCGCGCCGCTCCGCCGGTCGTCACAGCCCCTCCCGCTCCATCGGACGAGGAGAACGACGCCTCGGATGCGGCCGAGGACCAGCAACGGATCGCAGACGCGATCGAGAATGCTGCCCGCAAGGCGCTGGATCGCGGCGAGCCGGTGCACTGGCACAAGGCCGGCGAGAGAGGCTATGTCGTGGTGAGCGACGCCCGCGATATCGACGGCCGCACCTGCCGCAACGTCTCGGCGACGATCGACGGCGATGACATGCAGACACAATCGACCTCGCACATGTGGTGCCAATCCGATGACGACGGTGAGTGGCAGCCGGTGGAGTAACAGCCTCGCGTATGAGGCCGCCTCACGCGTGCGGCTAATCCGCTTCCATCAGGAGCAGCAGCGCGAAGAACAGCGATCCGGCGATAGTCGTCATCAGAAGCAGCGAGAAGGTGCGCCAGGTCGCACCGAAGCGGCCGAGGCGGTAGGCGCCCTTCAGATGCTTGTACATGTGGACCGGCGGCACGAAGAACCAGGCGCACCATAGCCACGCCTGTGCCACGCCGATCAAATAGAGGCCGATGAGGGCCACCGCCAGCAGCGTCATGAAGCTCAGCGAATGGATGGCGAAGATGGCGTGATCGTAAAGCCCGACATCGCGGCGCCAGAAGAACAGCAACCAGATGAACGGCACCGAGATGGGGATCAGCGCCCAGCTATATTTGTAGGACGCCATCTTCAGCTTGTAGACGTACAACGCGCTGTTGTCGTTGATGCCGCGGAGCTGACGACTGAACCACGGGAAATCGCTGTGCAGGCCGATCTCGTCGCCGACCTGCATGCCCTGCGCTCCGCTGGCGGGCTGGCCCGGAAGCCGTTCGGCAACTTTTACCATCGTATCGATATCGGTCTGCTCGGCCTTGATCTTCTTGTCGAGGTCGGCGGTATTTGCCTTGGGATCGGCGGCGAGCGCGTCCGCCTTCTTCTTCTGGAGGTTGGCGAGGTTCTCGCCTGACTGTTTCGCCGCCTTCGCCATCTCGACCTTGGCCTTGGCGATCCCCGCGGACGCGCCCGATACGTCGGGCATCGTCAGCCTGTTCACCGCAGCGAACAGCAGGAAGATCGAGAACAGGAACATCGCCATCGGGGTGACGAACTTGGCGCGTTCGCCCTGCACGTAGCGACGCGTCAGCTCGCCCGGCCGCCAAGCGAGCATCGGCAGCGTGTTCCAGAACTTGCCTTCGAAGTGGAAGACGCCGTGGAGGATGTCGTGCCCCAGCGCCATGATGTTGCGATGAACGTGCCCGCTCTGCCCGCAGGCCTGGCAGAAGGGGCCGGTCCGAACGGTGCCGCAGTTCAGGCATTCTCCGCCTGCGCCCTCATGGCCGGCAAAACCGGGATGGCTGGTGTCTCCGTCGACCCGATCGACTTCGCGCGCCACGATGCCGCCGGTCAGAATGTCGCCGATGCCGTCTACTGCTCCGCTCACACCCTTGTCCCCTGTTGCGTGGCAGCAAGATAATACACTGACCGCGGCTGAGGTCGAGAGGATGCCGCGCAGGGCTTTTGCTGCTAGAGCGCCAGCGATGAATACGCCGCCGCTCTCCGACCACGACGCCGACGCGCTGATCGCCGCGATCGGCGTGCGGGCCAAGGCGGCCGCTGCGATCCTGGCCGGTGCTCCGACTACGCAGAAAGCCGACGCGCTGCGCCGGGCGGCCGGGCTGATGCGCGAGCGATCCGCCGCGATCCTTGCCGCCAATGCCGAGGACCTCACGCGCGCCGACGCAGCCGGGATGATACCGGCGCTACGCGACCGGTTGCGGCTCGATGCCGATCGTCTCGAAGGGGTCTCCTCGGCACTCGAGACGGTCGCCGGGCTCGACAACCCGGTCGGCAGCATTATCGACGAGCGGACGCGGCCCAACGGGTTGCGGCTGAGCCGCATACGCGTGCCGCTCGGCGTGATCGGGATCATCTACGAGAGCCGCCCCAATGTCACCGCCGATGCCGGCGCGCTGGCGCTGATGGCGGGTAATGCCGCAATCCTGCGCGGCGGATCGGAAGCGCGCGCTTCAAACGCCGCGATCCACGCTGCGCTAGCCGACGGGATCGAGGCGGCCGGGCTGCCACGCGATGCTGTGCAGCTGATCCCGACATCCGATCGCGCGGCGGTCGGCGCTTTGCTGCGCGCGCATGGCCTCGTTGACATCATCGTGCCCCGCGGCGGCAAGGGCCTCGTCGCGCGCGTCCAGGCCGAGGCACGCGTGCCGGTGCTGGCGCATCTCGACGGGATCAACCACAGCTTCGTCCATGCCTCTGCCGATCCGCCGATGGCGCAGGCGATCGTCGTCAACGCGAAGCTCCGCCGCACCGGTGTCTGTGGCGCCACCGAGACGCTGCTGATCGATCGCGGCTACCCACAGGCCGCAGCGCTGGTGACTGCGCTGCTCGATGCAGGCTGCGCATTGAATGGCGACGCGGCGGCGCAGGAATTAGATCAGCGTATCACCGCAGCATCGAACGCGGACTGGGATACCGAGTATCTCGACGCGATCTGTTCAGCGGCGATCGTCGACGGCGTCGATGAAGCGATCGCGCACATCGCCGCGCACGCCTCCCACCATACCGACGCGATCATCGCCGAGGACGAGGCTGCAGCCGAGCGCTTCCTGTCTCAGGTCGATTCGGCGGTCGTGATGTGGAACGCTTCGACCCAGTTCGCCGATGGTGGCGAGTTCGGCCTCGGGGCCGAGATTGGCATCTCCACCGGCCGCCTCCACGCGCGCGGCCCGGTCGCCCTGGAGGGGCTCACGACCTACAAGTGGCAGGTGCGGGGCACAGGGCAAACTCGACCTTGAAGCGCATCGGCCTGCTCGGTGGTTCGTTCAATCCGGCGCACGGGGGGCATCGCCGGATCAGCCTGTTCGCATTGGAAGCGCTCGGGCTGGACGAGGTGTGGTGGCTGGTCTCGCCCGGCAACCCGCTGAAGCCGCAGGCCGGCATGGCGCCGCTACCCCAGCGCCTCGCCTCGGCCGAGCGGATGAGCCGCCGCGCGCCGATCGCGCCGACCGCGATCGAGGCTACGCTGGGCACGCGCTACACCGTCGATACGCTCGCCCGGATCACGCGGCGCTTCCCACGCCACCGCTTTATCTGGATCATGGGTGCGGACAACCTCGCCCAGTTCGATCGGTGGAAGGACTGGCGCCGGATCGCACGCACCCTTGCCATTGCCGTGATCGCGCGTCCGGGGTATGACGCCGATGCCCGATCCGCGGTGGCGATGGGATGGCTTGGCCGGTTTGGCCGATCCCCGACTGCCGCGAGACGTTGGACGCGATGGAGTTTGCCGGCGCTCGTGCTGCTGCACACGGTACCAGATCCGACCTCCGCCACTGCCCGGCGGGCTGCCGATCCCGATTGGCATCGCACCAAGACACCCAGAGCCCTGCGCGATCGCGTGACGCGCCGGCTTGTTCCCCAGGAGGAAATTTGCCCGCTACCCCCGCCGTCACCCGTTCCATGACGGGTGGCCCCGCCGCCTCCGCCGAGGCAGAAGCGCTGCACGCCACCATCCTGCAATCGCTGGATGACGATCAGGCGGTCGACACGATCTCGATCCCGCTCGCCGGCAAGTCGACGATCGCCGACTACATGGTGATCGCGTCCGGTCGTTCGAGCCGTCAGGTTTCTTCGATGGCCGCCAAGCTTGCCGAGAAGGTCAAGGCGCAGACCGGTCACAGCCCCAAGACCGAAGGCCTTGCCGCCGCCGATTGGGTGCTGATCGACGCCGGCGACGTGATCGTCCACCTGTTCCGCCCGGAAGTCCGCAGCTTCTACAATCTGGAGCGGATGTGGGCGTTCGGCGACGAGAGCGCTATGATGGCATCCCCCAGCAACCCACCGGCAGCCGCGCCGGGCGCCTGACCGGCAGAGGCCGGGGGGCGTGCTTCTGCACATCGTGGCACGCGGGCGGATCGGGCGCGGGCCGGAGGCGGAGCTGGTCGAGCGGTATCTCAAGCGGGTCGCCTGGCCCACAAAGGTGACCGAACTGCCCGACACGGGTGGCCGCGTGCCCGACGCTGCGCCTGCCACCAGGACGATCGTGCTCGATGAGACCGGTCGCGGCCTTCCCTCGCGAGAGCTGGCGACGATTCTCGGCCGCTGGCGAGACGATGGCGTGCGCGAGACGCGCTTCCTGCTCGGCGCGGCCGACGGCCATGATGTTGCTAGTCGGGACGGTGCCGACCTGCTGCTCGCTTTCGGCAAGGCGACCTGGCCGCACCTGATGGCGCGCGCGATGCTGGCCGAGCAATTGTGGCGCGCGACAAGCATCCTCGCCGGCCATGCCTACCATCGCGAGGGATGATGCGCGGCGGCCGAACCTTGATGGTGGCAACAGCGATCATCGCGCTCACCACCACCGCCCAGGCGCCAGGGCTCGACGACGCGCGCGTAGCGCTGCTCACCGCCAAGCAGGCAGCGGCGGATGCCGAGGCACATGCGGCGGCGCTGCTCCAGGCGTCGCAGTATGCCGGCAGCACCGCCGAGCGCGCGCGGGCCAAGGCGCAAGCGCTAGGATTGCAGGTCGAGGCCGCGCAGGCGGACATTGCGGCAGCACAGGCGCGGATCCGGCTGATCGCGTCGCTCCAGCAGGTCTCGCGTGGGCAGATTGCGGCCAAGCAGGGCCCGATCCTCGATCTGGTGGCGGCGCTGCAGACGATGGCACGACGACCGTCGGCGTTGGCGATTGCGCAGCCGGGGTCAGTCAACGACATCGTCCATGTCCGGCTGCTGCTTGCCGATACGCTTCCGGTGATCCAGGAGCGCACCGCAGGGTTGCGCGCCGATCTCGACAAGCAGGACCAGCTCCGCGCCGATGCCGAGCGCGCGCTGGCGGCGCTGGGCGCAAGCCGGGCGCTGCTGGGCCAACGGCAGGCTGCGCTGGCGACGCTCGAGCAGACCGCGATCCGTCGATCGCAGCGCTTGGCCGATCAGGCGGCCGACGAACAGGAACGCGCACTGGGCCTCGGCGAAGAAGCACGCGATGCCGCCGATCGGATGCAGACGCTGGAGGATGCAGGCGACGTCCGCGCGCGGCTCGCCTCGCTGTCCGGCCCGGCGATGCGGCCGGCGGCGAGCGACGATGCCCTGCCGAGCGGCGGAGGCACGCCACGCTATCGACTTCCCACATCGGGCGCGGTCGACACCGGTTTCGGCGAAGTCTCGGCGACGGGCGTACGCTCGCGCGGCCTGACGCTCGCGACCACGGCCGGCGCAGCGATCGTGGCACCAGCCGCCGGCACCGTGCTGTTCGCGCGACCCTTCCGCAGCTACGGCCAGGTCGTGATCATCGCGCATGGCGGTGGCTGGACGACGACGCTGACGGGGCTGGCATCAGCGACGGTCACGGCCGGCCAGCACCTCGCGCAAGGCGACCCGATCGGCTCCGCCGGCACCGACGCGCCGCGGGTCACCAGCGAACTCCGACGTGGCAACCGGCCGATCGACATCGTCGCGATGGCGCAGGCGGACTGATCGAAAGCTGGTGACCCCAACGGGAATCGAACCCGTGTTTTCGCCGTGAAAGGGCGACGTCCTAGACCGCTAGACGATGGGGCCGCGGTGGCGGGCGATTAGGACAGCGGGCGGGGCGGGTCAAGCGTGGCGGCGCGCTCAATCCGCCCAGGCGGCGTCGTCGAGATGGAGTTCGGCGGCGGGGCGCTGCGCCCAGTCGTCGATCTTCGCGCGGCCCGCGAGCCACAGCCGCCGCGTGCCGCCCGCACCGAGCAGGGCTTGCCCGAGCGGGCCGTCGCCCTGACCGAACGCCATCGCCTTGATCGGGCGGCCGTCGTCACCCGAGACTATCGCGCGGACATGGCCGTTGCCGACGATTTCCGCCTTGATCACGCGCACGCGGCCCGCGGCGACCCGTGGCGAAGGCCAGCCCGCGCCGTAGGGCCCGCCCGCCTCGAGCGCCTCGACCAGCGCCGGCGTCACCCCGCCCGCGCCGACCACCGCATCGACCAGCAGCGCGCGCCGGTCCGATGCGGCGGCGACGTCCGCGCCGAGCCGTTCGTCGAGGAAAACGGCGAAGGCATCGAGCTTCGCCGCGTCGATCGTCAGACCCGCCGCCATCGCATGGCCGCCACCCGCGACGAGCAGCCCCGCGTCCTTCGCCGCCATCACCGCGGCGCCGAGATCGACTCCCGAGACCGAGCGGCCCGATCCCTTGCCAACGCTGCCGTCGAGCGCGACGACGATCGCGGGGCGGCCCGAGCGCTCCTTCAATCGGCTGGCGACGATGCCGATCACGCCGGGGTGCCAGTTTTCGCCCGAAATCACGACCACTGCACGGTTGCTCTGCGCCGCAAGCTTGGCTTCGGCCTGCTCGCGCACCGCCGCCTCGATCGCGCGGCGCTCCTCGTTGAGCCGGTCGAGCTCGGCGGCGATCGCGCGCGCCTCGGCGGGGTCGTTCGTGGTCAGCAACCGGACGCCGAGATCGGCCTTGCCGACGCGCCCGCCCGCGTTGATCCGCGGACCCAATGCAAAACCGAGATCGGTGCAGGTCGGGTTGCGCGTCAGCCGCGACGCCTCGATCAGCGCGGTGAGCCCGACATTGCGGCGCCCCGCCATCACCTTGAGGCCTTGGGTCACGAAAGCGCGGTTGAGCCCCTTCAACTGCGCGACGTCGGCGACGGTGCCGAGCGCCACGATATCGAGCAGCTCGAGCAGCTTGGGCTCGGCGCGGCCGGCCGCGAACCAGCCGCGTCCGCGCAGCACGCGGATCAGCGCGGCACCCAGCAAAAAGGCGACGCCGACCGCGGCGAGATGGCCGTGCGCGGCGCCCTCGCCCTCGTCGAGCCGGTTGGGATTGACCAGCGCGTGCGCATACGGGAGCGAGGTCGCGCATTTGTGGTGATCGACGACGATCACGTCGAGCCCGGCGTCACGTGCGGCGGCGAGCGCCTCGAACGCCATCGCGCCGCAATCCACCGTGACGACGAGGCTCGCGCCGTGATCGGCCAGCATCACCAGGGCGTCAGCGGATGGACCATAGCCTTCGAGCAAGCGATCGGGGATGTAGGCGCCGGCGTGCAGGCCGAGATCGCGCAACAGCCGGATCATCAGCGCCGCCGACGTCGCCCCATCGACGTCATAGTCGCCGAAGATGGTGACCTTCTCCTGCGCGATCACCGCATCGGCGAGGCGATCGGCCGCCTTGTCCATGTCGCGGAAGATCGAGGGATCGGGCATGAACGCACGGATCGTCGGCGCGCGGTGACTGTCGAGCGCATCGCGGGCGCAGCCGCGCGCCATCAGCAGCTGATCAACCAGGGCATCGGGGCGAAAGCCCGGATCGTCGCCGTTCGAAGCGAGGCCGCGCCAGCGCCACGGCTGGCCGAGGATCGACAGGGTCACTCCACAAGGTGCGGCGGCGCTCATCGCGCTAGCTCTAGCGCATCGCCAACGCCTTGTGAATCAGGCCTCGATCGCGCGCAGCACGACATGGCCCATGCGCGGCAGCAGGAGGCGAAGCAGCGGCCCGGTCATCAGCGTCGTCGCTACCGCCATGACCACGAGCATCGTGAACATGCTTTGCGGCAGGAAGCCCAGGTCATAACCGATGTTGAGCACGATCAGCTCCATCAGCGCGCGGGTGTTCATCAGGCTGGCGAGTATGCTCGATTCGGTGGTGTCGAAGCCCGCCGCCCGCCCGGCGAGGAACACCGGCCCGATCTTGCCCGCGATCGCCGCCGTCAGCACCAGCATCAGCCAGCCGAGATCGGACATGGACAGGCCGAGCAGGTTGGTCCTGAGCCCGGTGTAGGTGAAGAAGACCGGCAGGAAGAAGACCAGGGTGAAATGGCCGACCTGCTTGTGCCACGCCTCGACGAAGGCGGGATGGCGGTGGAACAGCAGGCCGGCCGCAAAGCCACCGAAGATCGCGAAGATGCCGATCTCGTAAGTCGCGATGCCGAGCGCGAGCATGATGCACAACGTCGCCGCCATCAGGTTCGCCGGCAGCTGGCCGTCAATCGGCGGCCAGCGACGCACCAGCCGATCGACCAGCGGCGCCAGCACGAAGCGCAGCGCCACCAGCAACACCGCGATCGCCACCAGCCGCCACAGCAGGAAGGCGCCGGAAAAAGCCGCGGTGGCATAAGCCGAGATGCACGCCAGCATCACCCAGCCGACCACGTCGTTGATCGCCGCCGCCGAGATCGCGACGACCCCGATCGGCGAGCGGGTGAGCTGGAATTCGCGCAGGATCCGCCCGAGGATCGGAACCGCGGTGATCGCCAGCGCCACCCCGCAGAACAGCGCGTAGATCAGCGGATCGATGGTCGGCGCGATGCTCGGCTGCGATGCGAAGCCGATCCACAGGCCGAGCGCGAATGGCACGACGATCGACGCACATGCGATCAGCAGCACGGCCTGCTTCATCTTGGCCGACCGCAGGTGACCGAACTCAAAGTCGGCGCCGATCTGGAACATCAGCAGGATCAGGCCGATCTGGCTCAGCATCGTGATCGGCGGGCTGGCCTTGGCACCAAATATGGCGAGCGAGACGCCGGGAAAGAAATGCCCGAACAGCGATGGGCCGAGCAGCAGGCCCGCGACGATCTCGCCGATCACGCCGGGCTGGCCGAGGCTGCGGAACACCCCGTTCATGATCCGCGCCGTGCCGATCATCACGATCAGCTGCAGCAGGATCGAGAACAGCAGCTGCTCGTTCGCGTGCACCGATGCCATGAAGACCCCTCCCCCTTTCGGGAAGGAATACGCCGACGGCCTACGCTGTCAACGGTGTCAGGCGATCACCGCGCCTTGTTGTGATGCTCACCCTTCACCCAGCGGATCGTGCGCGAAGAGGCGCGCATCACCACGCTCTCGGTGGTCATCACGCCGTCGCGGCGGCGCTTCACGCCGTCCAGCATCGAGCCCGAGGTGACGCCGGTGGCGCAGAAGATCGCATCGCCCTTCACCAGATCCTCTAGCTCGTAGATGCGGTTGAGATCGGTCACGCCCCACTTGGCGGCGCGGCCGCGCTCGTCGTCGTTGCGGAACAGCAGCCGGCCCTGGAACTGGCCGCCGACGCAGGACAATGCCGCCGCCGCCAATACGCCCTCGGGCGCTCCGCCTGACCCCATGTACATGTCGATCGTCGTCTCGGGGTTGGTGACCGAGATCACGCCGGCGACATCGCCGTCGGGGATCAAATAGATACCGGTGCCGAGCGCACGCAGTTCGGCGATCATCTTCTCGTGGCGCGGGCGATCGAGCACCAGCACGGTGATCTCGTTCGGCTCGACGCCCTTGGCCTTTGCGAGCGCCTGCACGCGCTCGGTCGGTGTCTGGTCGAGGCTGACCACACCACGCGCATAGCCCGGGCCGATCGCGAGCTTGTCCATGTAGACATCGGGCGCGTTGAGCAGGCAGCCCTCCTCGGCGATCGCCAGCACGGCGAGTGAGTTAGGGCCGCCGGTCGCACAGATCGTGGTACCTTCGAGCGGATCGAGCGCGATGTCGATCTTGGGGCCTTTGCCCGTACCGACCTTCTCGCCGATGTAGAGCATCGGCGCTTCGTCGCGCTCGCCCTCGCCGATCACCACCGTGCCGTCGAAATCAAGCTCGTTGAAGGCGGCGCGCATCGCCTCGACCGCAGCCGCGTCAGCCGCCTTCTCGTCACCCCGCCCGATCAGCTTCGCTGCCGAGATGGCCGCCGCTTCGGTGACGCGCACCATCTCGAGCACGAGCACGCGATCGAGGGTCTGGCTTGCGACAACTTGACTATCCGGCATGATGCATCCTTCGACCCTGTTTGGGTGCGAGCGTTAGGGAAGGCCTGTGACGATGTCGAGAATGGCAACGCTGGTCTTTCTCGCTGCCTCAGTCGTCCCGCAACCGCCAAGTCGGCCGGGCCTGAGCGCCACGCAAGCAATGGCCAACTATCGTGCGATGCTGGACAAAGCCGCAACCGAAGCTCCGGCCTGCCCGCCAGGTTTCGATGGTGAGATCGTCGTGTGCCACCGTGACGCCCGTCCGGTGCCGCGCCTGCCGATGCCCGACGTACGGGCAGAAGCCGGTGAAGTCGTTCATCATCTGGGCGAACCGCCAAAGGGCGATCCAGGCGCACCAACCGGCCCGCCCAGCAGGCAGATGGAGACGGTTGTGAAGCTGTTCGGACTGCTTAAGGGAGCGGTGACTGGCGAAGACGATGGCAACTAAGCGCAAAAGACGGCGAACCCTCCACCATTCTCCTTGCGAAACGCTTCCTCCGTTCGGGAGGGGGATTACACGTCCAGAATATGCATCAGCATCGGGCGGCCGAGCAGGCTTTGCGATCCGTTCAGCCGCGCCAGCGCGTCGCTGACCGCGCGTTCCGGACCTTCGTGGGTCACCATCGCCACGAGCACGCCGCCATCGGGCGTGGTGCCGCGCTGGATGAGGCTTTCGATTGATACACCGGCGTCGCGCATCGCAGCCGCGATCTCGGCAAGCACGCCGGGGCGATCGGCCACCGAGAAGCGCAGATAGGCCCGCCCGCGGCGCTCCCCCGCCACCGCCGGCGCCATTTCGGCGAGGCTCTCCACCGGCATGGCAAAGGCGGGGCCAAACTCGCCGCGCGCGATATCGATGAGATCAGCGACGACGGCGGACGCGGTCGGCCCCTCGCCGGCGCCGCGCCCTTCGAAGAACAGCCGGCCGACGAAATTGCCCTCCGCTACCACCGCGTTCAGCGATCCGGCGACATGGGCCAGGGGGTGGTTGGCGGGCACGAGGCAAGGATGCACACGCTGGAACAGGCCGGCGGTGCTGCTGCCTTCGGGTTGCGCCTCGGCGAGGCCGACGAGTCGCACGCGGTAGCCCAATGCCTGCGCCTGCGCGATGTCGGCTGCAATGACGTGGCGGATGCCCGATATCGCTGCCGCGCCAAAATCGATGCGGGTGCCGAACGCCAGCGATGCCAGGATCGAGAGCTTGTGGGCGGCATCCACCCCGTCGATGTCGAAGCTCGGATCGGCTTCCGCGTAGCCCAGCCGCTGCGCCTCGCCGAGTACCTCCTTAAAGTCCCTGCCCTCGGCTTCCATCGTCGTCAGGATGTAATTGCAGGTGCCGTTGAGGATGCCGTAGACGCGCCCGATCGCGTTCGCCGCCGCGCCTTCGCGCAGCCCCTTGATCACCGGGATGCCGCCCGCCACCGCCGCTTCGTATTTTAAAGCGACCCCGTTCGCCTCGGCGTCACCGGCAAGGCTCAAACCATGGTGCGCGATCATCGCCTTATTGGCGGTGACGAAGTGGCGGCCCGCACCGATCGTGCGGCGCGCAAGCGTCAGCGCCGGGCCGTCGGCACCGCCGATCAGCTCGACCACCACGTCGATATCGTCGCGCGAGGCGAGCTCGGTCGCGTCGTCCACCCAGGCGAAGCGGGAGAGATCGACGCCGCGATCGCGGGTCCGATCGCGCGCCGACACAGCCACGATCTCGATCGCACGACCGGCGCGGCGCTCGACGATCTCACGGTTGGTATCGAGCAGCTTGATCACGCCACCGCCGACCGTGCCGAGACCGGCCAAAGCGACGCGCAGAGCCTTGGACATTACCTACCCTCCCGAATGACCGGCTTCCGCTCGCACGGCGGGCGGGTCAGGGCAAGGTCCGGACGATCACCCCGCCTTGCGCGGCTGGTCCGCCGGGGCATTGACCCCCATCGATTGCAGATAGCGCTTCACGTTGCGCGCCGCCTGCCGGATGCGATGCTCGTTCTCGACCAGCGCCAGGCGGACATAGCCTTCGCCCTCCTCGCCGAAGCCGACGCCGGGCGCCACCGCCACTTGGGCGTGGGTCAGCAGCTGCTTGGAGAATTCGAGCGCGCCGAGATGCTTCAGCGCCGGCGGGATCGGCGCCCAGCAGAACATCGAGGCTTCCGGGACAGGCAGTTCCCAACCGGCACGGCCGAAGCTCTCGACCATCACGTCGCGCCGCCCCTTGTAGAGCGCGCGGTTGCTCGCGACGATATCCTGTGGGCCGTTGATCGCCGCCACCGCCGCCGCCTGGATCGGCGTAAAGGCGCCGTAATCGAGATAGGATTTCACCCGTGTCAGTGCCGAGATCAGCGTCGTGTTGCCGACCGCGAAGCCGATCCGCCACCCCGCCATCGAGTAGGTCTTGGACACGCTGGTGAACTCGATCGCGACATCCTTGGCGCCCGGCACCTGCAGTATCGAAGGCGTCGGCGTGTCGCCGAAATAGATCTCCGAATAGGCCAGATCGGAGAGCACCCAGAGCTTGTGCTCCTTCGCGAACGCGACGACCTGCTCGTAGAAGGCGAGGTTTGCCACGTACGCCGTCGGGTTCGAGGGATAACCCATCACCAGCACCGAAGGCTTGGGCACGGTATAGGCGACCGCTTGCTCGAGCCGGGTGAAGAAATCCGGGCCTGGCGCCGCCGGGATCGATCGGATCGCGGCGCCCGCGATGATGAAGCCGAAGGTGTGGATCGGGTAGCTCGGGTTGGGCGCTAGCACGACATCGCCCGGCGCGGTGATCGCCTGCGCCAGGTTGGCGAGACCCTCCTTGGAGCCCAGCGTCACCACCACCTCGGTATCGGGATCGACGTCGACACCGAAGCGACGGCCGTAATAGCCCGCCTGCGCCCTGCGGAGCCCCGGAATGCCCTTGGACGCCGAATAGCCGTGCGCGCCTGGATCGCGCGCGACCTCGCACAGCTTCTCGATGACGTGCGGGGCGGGCGCGCCATCGGGATTGCCCATGCCGAGATCAATGATGTCCTCGCCTGCCGCCCGCGCGCGTGCCTTCATCGCGTTCACTTCGGCGAACACATAAGGGGGCAGGCGACGAATGCGGTAGAAATCCTCGGACATTCTCAAAACACCTTCCGGACATGCTCGCCACGACGGCGGCTCGCGCGTTATAGACGTATCGCACGCGCCGTCACAGGCGCGATTCCGGGAGAGATGGCTTGGCCGAGCAAACCGATGCGCTCGCGGCGTTCACGCCGTCGCTCGAAGAGATCCAGCACTGGACGGGCGTGATCGGCCGCGCTCAGCAGATGCTGCTCGAACATGCATCGCGCCAGACGCTCCAGATGCCAGCCATGCCGACGAGCCTGCCGGATTTCTCGTCCTTCTGGACGGTACCTGCGGCGCTCACCTTCGACGCCGGAGCGCTGGCGCAGGCCCAGAGCGATTTCTGGAAGGACAGCCTGACGCTGTGGCAGCGCTTCCTCGATCCAGGCTCGGCGCCTGAAGCCACCCCCGACACCGACCGCCGCTTCGCCGCGCCGCAATGGCGCGACCTGCCGGTCTTCGACCTGATCCGGTCGTCTTACGGTATCCTTTCCGAACACATGCTCCGCTCGGTCGAGGCGATCGGTGGACTGAGCGACAAGCAGCGCGATCAGCTGCGCTTCGCGACGCGGTCGTTCACCGATGCGATGTCGCCGGCCAACTTCGTCGCCACCAACCCGCAGGCGCTCGAGAAGATCGTCACCACGCGGGGCGAAAGCCTGCTGAAGGGCATGGAGAACCTGCTCGCCGATCTCGATCGCGGCCAGCTCACCCACACCAAGCGCGGCGCCTTCGAGATTGGCCGCGACATCGCGTCCACGCCGGGCAAGGTGATCCACGAGACGCCGCTCTACCAGCTGATCCAGTATTCGCCGACCACCGGGCAGGTCTCAGCCGTCCCGGTCGTGATCTTCCCGCCGTGGATCAACCGCTTCTACATCCTCGATCTCAATCCTGAGAAAAGCTTCGTGCGATGGGCAGTCGGCGAGGGGCTGACGGTGTTCATGGTCTCCTGGAAGTCGGCGGATGAAAGCATCGCCCACGTCCTGCTAGACGATTATGTCGCCGCCCAGATCGATGCGATCGACACGATCCGCGACGTGCTGGACGTCGAGGCGGTCCACGCGATCGGCTATTGCGTTGCCGGCACCACGCTCGCCGCCACGCTGGCGCTGCTTACCGCGCGAGGCGAGGCGGACAAGGTCGCCACCGCCACCTTCTTCACAGCACAGGTCGATTTCTCCGCGGCAGGCGACCTCTCGCTGTTCGTTGACGACGCGCAGCTCGGTCTCGCCGCGGGGATTGCGGGCGACAAAGGCTATCTCGACGGGCGCTACATGGCTGCGGTCTTCAACCTGCTGCGCGGCAAGGACCTGATTTGGAACTACGTCGCGCAGAACTACCTGATGGGTGAGGAGCATCCGGCGTTCGACCTGCTCCACTGGAACGGCGACGTTACCAACCTGCCCGCCGCCTGGCACCAGGCCTATCTGCGCGATTTCTACCGCGACAATCTGCTGGTCAGGCCCGGCGCGATCACGGTGGCGGGTACGCCGATCGACATCACCACGATCAAGACGCCGAGCTACGTCCAGGCCGGGCGGGAGGATCATATCGCGCCGGCCGAGAGCGTGTGGAAGGTGACCGAGCATTTTGCCGGACCGATCCGCTTCGTGCTGGCCGGCTCCGGACACATCGCAGGCGTCGTCAATCCGCCGGCCGCGAAGAAATATCAGTACTGGACCAGCGACCTGCCGGCAGACACGCTCGCCGACTTCATCGCGCAGGCTCATGAGACAAAGGGCAGCTGGTGGCCGGATTGGCGCCGCTGGCTCGCCGCTCAGGATGACGTGACGGTCCCGGCGGCCGGCCCGCGCGTACCGGGAACGGACACGCATCGGACGATCGAGGACGCTCCAGGACGCTACGTAAAGGCTCGTTGAGCAGTCCGGCTGGGCTAACAGTCCTCTCGTCGCATGCGCAATGCTGCAGCGCACAAAGATGTTGCAGCCAGGAGCTTCTTAATGTATTGTGCAGCGCAACATAAGTGCAATGATGCGCTGGAGTGGACATGGTAGAGAAGGTGCGGAAGGCTCAGCTGGCACGCGTCGAGCAGGTTGCAACTGTTCGGAAAAAGGTGGGAGGCACGTCCGCCTTGCCCAGCACAACCGCTCCGGCAATTCTCAACGCCTCCGAAGTGGCGCATGCCGCTCAGCCCGAACTCGAAGCCGTCACACCACAGGAGGGCGCGATCAGCGCCGCCGCAACGGAAGGAAGCAAGATCATGGACGAGACCATCACGCAGGTTCAGGACACCGCCAAGATGTTCACGGCGGACGCCGGCAACAAGCTGCAGGCGATGTTCGGTGGCGCTAGCGACCGTGCCAAGGGCGCTTATGAAAAGAGCGTGAAGATGGGGGAGGATTTTACCGCGTTCCAGAAGGGCAATGTCGAGGCCATGGTAGAATCGGGCAAGCTTGCTGCGAAGGCGGCCGAGTCGCTAGGCCAGGAAGCCGCCGATTATGCGCGCAAGTCGTTCGAGAGCAGCACCGCCGCTTTCAAGACCTTCGCCAGCGCCAAGTCGCCGACCGAGCTTTTCAAGCTCCAGAGCGACTATATGAAGTCCTACTTCGAGGCCGCCGTTGCCGAGAGCACCAAGGTTACCGAAGCGTGGCTCAAGCTGGCCGGCGAGGTCGCCCAGCCGATCTCGAACCGAATGGCCGTCGCGGTCGAAAAGGTGAAGACCAGCGCCGCCATCTGATCCGCATTAAGCCATCAGTTAAGGGACGGCCGCTCCTCCATGGAGCGGCCGTTTCTTTTTGCGCAGACACTCCGCGTTCGAGCGTGTCCGGCCTCTTGCTCTGCCCCCGCGGATTGCCATATCGTTGTCGATGACCATGCAGCTCAACGACTCTCTTCCCGGCGATCAGGCGCCCCGCGCAATGGCGAGCAAGGACGACGAAGGCTCCGGCACCGGCCTCGGCGTCGCTACCCGCACGCGCAGCCGCACCAAGAAGCCTTCGCTCTACAAGGTGCTGATGCTGAACGACGACTACACGCCGATGGAGTTCGTCGTGCTTTGCCTCCAGCGCTTCTTCCGGATGAACATCGAGGATGCCACCCGCGTGATGCTCCACGTCCATCAGAAGGGCGTCGGCGTGTGCGGCGTGTTCAGCCACGAGGTCGCGGAGACCAAGGCCACGCAAGTCGTCGATTTTGCGCGCCAGCATCAGCACCCGCTGAATTGCACAATCGAAAAGGCCTGACGCTCAATAGCGGAGCGCGGTGTTGATCTGTTCGGCAGTCACGGGATAACCGGCATCGTCGGGGATGCAAAGCCAGTCGCGGCCATCCCGATGCTCAACCCAGGGTGAGATGACGCGTTGCGGCAGCTGCTCGGCTTCGGCACGAGCCTCCGCGAAGTTCCTGAAGCGCGCAAGCCGTTCGAGCAGGCGTCGGGTCGGAAAGATGATGCGACCGTCACCTCCCCGACACCCGTTCAGCACGTCCTGCGCTGTTGCCCAGAAGGCGCGGCTGCTTTCCGTACCGTCGGCTGTTGGCTCGCGCATTTCATGCACGACGGCGAGATAGAAGCGGGTATCGAAACGTCGCGTCACCGCCTCGTGCTGGGGTAGCCAGCGCGCAAAGGAGATGAGATCATCAGCGCTCGTCTCGGGAACGATGCCGGTCTCCTCGGAAGTCTCGCGCAGGGCGGCGATCCGGGCAGCCGCGTCGACGCTGTCGATGTGCGGGTGAAGCCGGGCCGCCGCCGCCCGATCCTCAGGATCGACCCTCCCGCCGGGAAACACATAGGCCCCCGGGGCAAAGGCGAGACCGGCCGCACGTTGCACGAACAGCAGCCGGGGCGGACCGGCCGCCTCATCATGCATCAGGATCAGCGATGCAGCATCGGACGGCGGCAGGAGCTTTGGCCGCGTCGGGTCCTGTTCGAAAGCTGACAGCCTCGTTGCCCTTTTGTCATTTGTACGCCGCACCGGCCAGTGGAATAGCCCGCGTCGCATATTCCTGTGCATCGGCGAAGGGAAAACAGCGTCGGTGGTGTGGCTTGCACTCGGCAGATTACGCTGCCGTATTTTCGGCCATCGGCGCCTGCGCACGAAGGTGTGGCATGACGGCGTCGACTATCGCGCGCCCTGTGCCTCGTGCGGCGCGCCACTCGTGCGCGACATCGACGGGACGTGGCGCATGTTCGATCAGGACAGAGACGCGCCACCCGGATCCCAGCCGCGCAACGATCGCCATCACGGGTCCTAGTCGCGTCGCCAGACCGTCGTTGTATCTAAAGAATAACCGGCTGGCGTGGTGGAGCTGAGCGGGATCGAACCGCTGACCTCTGCAGTGCGATTGCAGCGCTCTCCCATCTGAGCTACAGCCCCGCGCCGCCGGAGCGCTGCCTTTAGCGACGCTTTCCCGGGCGTGCAACGCGCAAATTCCGCTGGCTGCGAGCACTCTCACCGCTTCGTCGCGAAGCTCCGGCGCCCCATCGACTTGCCCCCACTTGGCCGGAACATCGGCGGTTTGCTGCCGTTCACCCGACATGATCGCACGGCATCGCAAATGCACGATGAGCGCCGTGCGACGGTTATCGGCCAAGAGAAAGGACGACATCATGGGATATGATCGCAACGATCGTGGCGGCTCCGAGCGCTATGACGGACGAGACTCTCGACCGCAGGATTATCGCGGATCGAACTATAGCGGGCCTCGTGATCAGCGCTACGGCGGTTCAGATGATCGCGGCTTCTTCGATCGCGCGGGCGACGAGGTCCGTTCGTGGTTCGGCGATGAAGAAGCCGAACGTCGCCGCCGCATGGATGAGCGGTTCGATGGCCGTTCCGGCAGTGATCGGCAGGACGGCGGCCGCTATGCGCCGTACAGCTCGGGCGGCTACACTTCGCCCGATCGTTATCCCAGCTGGGACCGCTCGAACCAGAGCACCGATAACCGTGGGGGCCGAGAGCGTGGCCAGGTCTCCGGCTATGGCTATGGCGGCGATCACGACCAGCGCAACGATCCCTATCGCGGTGGCTTCGGCGGACAGTCTCGCGACGACGAGCATGGCTATCACGGCTGGCGCGATCGCCAGATCAGTGAATTCGATCGCGACTACGACGAATATCGCCGCGAGAATCAATCGCGCTTCGCCAGCGAGTTTTCGGCGTGGCGCCAGAACCGGCAGGGCCAGCGCCAGTCGCTGCAGACTGCGAAGGAGCATATGGAAGTGCTCGGATCGGATGGTTCGCACGTCGGCACCGTCGATCACATCCGTGGTGACCGCATCCTGCTGACCAAGACTGATCGCGACGCCGGCGGGCATCACCACTCGATTCCGTCATCCTGGATCAGGACGGTGGACGACAAGGTCCACCTGTCCAAGACCGCCGACGAGGCCAAGCAGGCGTGGAAGGATGAGGAGCAGAACCAGGGTCTGTTCGGCGGCGATCGTAATGCCGGCGGCCGCGATGATCGTGGGCCTACCAACCTCGATCGGAGCTTCTCCGGCACCTACTGACGCCGGCGTGGCGCATTTCTGAGGCAAAGGCCCGGCCGGGCGATCGGCCGGGCCTTTTGCGTGGCCGCCGTCCTGCTATGCTCGCCACCGGGCAGGCGGAGAACGACATGCGCTACGAACTATCCGGCACGACGATGCAGACGGTCTCGATCGATCTCGATGCGGGCGAACGGCTCTACAGTTAGACGCACAGCATGGCATGGATGAGCGACACCATCGCGATGCAGACGCATACCGGCGGTGGGCTGTTTGCAGGCCTCCGGCGTGCGATGAGCGGCGGCAGCCTGTTCATCACCGAGTTCACCGCGAACCACGCCGGGCACATCGCGTTTGCGCCGCGCTTCCCAGGCCAGATCCTGCCCTTCAAGCTCGGCGCCGGCCAATCGCTGATCTGCCGCAAGGAGACATTTCTCTGCGCCGAACAGTCAGTGACGCTCGACATCGCGTTTCAACAACGCTTGGGCGCCGGCTTCTTCGCAGGCGAAGGCTTCATCCTCCAGCGGGTGACCGGGCCGGGCACGGTGTTCCTCGATCTCTCGGGCGAGGTGGTCGAGAAGGTGCTGGCGCCGGGCGAACGGCTGCTCGTTCATGCCGGCCATATCGGCCTGCAGGAGCCGACCGTCTCCACCGACATCCAGATGATGCGCGGCTTCCGCAACGTGCTGTTCGGCGGCGAGGGCCTGTTCCTCGCCACGCTGACCGGGCCGGGCCGGATCTGGCTGCAATCCATGCCGATCCTGAACCTCGCCGAGGAGATCGCGCGCTATCTGCCGAGCAATGACGGCAACAGCGGCAGTATCGCGCCGATCGTCGGGACAGGAGCGGCGGGCGCGGTGGTCGGGGGCATCTTGGGCGGCATCTTCGGCAACGAGTGAAGGCGGCCGCGATAGCCTGAAGTCGTGCCGCTCCCTCTGGACAAGTAACGCGCCCAGGCGGAGTATCCGATCGGGTCCCCCAGGTTTGGAGTTCCGGAGCTATCGCCGACAGTCCGCTCTTCTCGCAAGCCGCACAGTGGCGCGAGCGTCTGCTCGATACGCGTGATCCGGCGGTGCATCGCACCTTCCAGGAATGGCTTGCGGTCAGCGAGGAGCATGCCGGCGCGTATACGCTCGTCTGTAGCGGCCGCAGGGCCGCGCTCAAGGGTGCCGGCGGGCCGAAGCTGTTCACGGTTCCTTCGGTCCTGGCGTTGCGCGCGCCTTCGATCGCGAAGCGCGCGAAACCAAAGCGATCCCTTGTCCTCGTGGCACTGGCGCTGGTGGTCGCGCTGCTTGCCGGGCTGGCACTCGCGCCCTGGAGGCCGCGGTGGAGCGACTCGACGCGGGGCGAGGTCTTCCGGACCGGGATCGGCTTACAGGCGGATTCCACCCTGCCCGTTGGTTCGGTGGTCACCCTGGATACCGCGAGCAGCCTGACGGTGAACTTCACCCGCAGCCACCGCGCTGTTACGCTCGCCGGCCAGGGCTGGTTCGACGTCGAGCCTTCGATGCAACCGTTCGTGATCGATGCGGGCGGACGCACCTTCAACGCGGCCACCGGGGCATTCGACGTTCGCACCGACGATCGGCTCGTGCGGGCCTATGCAGCGAGTGGTACGCTGACCGACGACGCTACCGCTGCGACAGTCCGGCCCGGCCAACTGTTCGCTATCCGCGGCAATACCGTGTTGGTCAGCAAGCCTGCGGATACCGCGAGCCTCACGGCGTGGCGCAGTGGGCTGCTGCTCTTCCACGAAACTCCGTTCAGCAACGCTGCCGCGGAGCTGAACCGTTACCGCGAACAGCCGATACGGATCGCTGACCAGCACGCTGCTGCCCTGCGCATCTCCGGCGCGTTCAGCACGACAGGGGCGACCGAGGCAATCGCCACGCTGACCCGCGACTATCCGCTTCGGATCGAACAGTACGACGCCAAGGCTCTCGTCATCGGCTCGCGATGAGCCGCGCGAGGTTGGGATAAGCGGCGAACCCGGCTAGAGCGCGCGGCATGCTTCGCCTGACCGAACTCAAGCTGCCGCTCGATCATCCGCCCGAAGCATTGCGGGCGGCGATCTGTGAGCGGCTGGGGCTCGCGCCGGAGGATCTGGTTGACTGGCGCGTTGCCCGCCGCGCCAATGATGCGCGCAAGCGATCCGCGATCCTGCTGATCTATTCGGTCGACGTGAGCGTGCGAGACGAGGCCGAGGTGCTTGCCCGCTTCGCCGACGACCATCGCCTGCGACCGACCCCGGACACGGAATACCGGCCACCCATTACTGCGCCTGCGGGTTGGGGCGGCCCCCGCCCCGTCGTTATCGGCGCCGGCCCGTGCGGGTTGTTTGCCGGGCTGATCCTCGCGCAGATGGGCTTCCGGCCGATCATCGTCGATCGCGGCAAGCTGGTGCGCGAGCGTACGAAGGACACCTGGAGCCTGTGGCGACAGGGCAAGCTCGATCCTGAAAGCAACGTCCAGTTCGGCGAGGGCGGCGCCGGCACATTTTCCGACGGCAAGCTCTACAGCCAGATCAAGGACCCGCGCTTTTTCGGCCGCAAGGTGCTCGACGAGTTCGTGCGTGCCGGCGCGCCACCCGAGATCCTCACCGAAGCACATCCCCACATCGGCACCTTCCGCCTCGTCACCATGGTCGAGAGCATGCGGCGAACGATAGAATCTCTGGGTGGCGAGTATCGCTGGCAGCATCGCGTCGAGGACATCGACATCGAAGAGCGTGCCGACGGCACTCGGCGGCTGCGCGGCATCCGGTTCCAGAGCGGCGAGACACTCGCGGCCGATCACGTCGTCCTCGCGGTCGGCCATTCGGCGCGCGACACGTTCGAGATGCTCCATGATCGCGGCGTGCATATCGAGGCCAAGCCCTTCTCGATCGGGGTGCGCATCGAGCATCCGCAAAGCTGGGTCGACAAGGCCCGGTTCGGCGCGTGCGCGGGCAATCCGATCCTCGGCGCCGCCGCCTACAGCCTTTCGCATCATTGCGCCGACGGACGTACGGTCTACAGCTTCTGCATGTGCCCGGGTGGGCGCGTCGTCGCCGCGACGTCGGAGGAGGGCCGCGTCGTCACCAACGGCATGAGCCAATATTCGCGCGCCGAATTCAACGCCAATTCCGGCCTCGTCGTCGGGATCGATCCGGAGCGCGATTATCCAGGGCATCCGCTCGCCGGCATCGAACTCCAGCGCAGACTCGAAGCGCTGGCCTATGTCGCCGGTGGCTCGAGCTATGCCGCCCCCGGCCAGAAAGTCGGCGACTTCCTCGCCGGCCGCGCATCTACCGAGTTCGGTGCGGTGATCCCATCCTACAAGCCGGGGGTACACCTGACCGATCTGGCCGAATGCCTGCCGCCCTTCGTGATCGACGCATTGCGCGAGGCGCTGCCCATCTTCGGCCGGCAGATCGCCGGCTACGATCATCCCGACGCGATGATGACGGGCGTCGAGACCCGCACGTCGGCGCCGATCCGGATCACTCGCGGGCCGGACGGGCAGAGCCTGAACCTCGCTGGGCTGTTCCCGGCGGGCGAAGGCGCAGGCTATGCCGGCGGCATCCTCTCGGCCGGCGTCGACGGGATCAAGGCGGCGGAAGCGGTGGCACGTGCTATTATTGGCTGACATCCGTTCGTGCTGAGCTTGTCGAAGCACCGTCCTCCACTTTCTAGCCTTCAGGAAGAACAGCGCTTCGACAGGCTCAGGGCGAACGGACGGATTAAGACGCCGGCATCAGCCCTTCCACCGCCTCGATGAAGCGCATCAGCGAGATCGGCTTGGACACATAGGAGGCGGCGCCCGCCACTCGCGCCTTCTCCTCGTCCGCCGGCGACGCATAGGCGGTGACCGCCAGGATCGGGATGTGCGCCAGCTCCTCGTCCGCCTTCAGCCCGGCGATCAGTTCCAGCCCGCTGATGTGGGGAAGCTGGATGTCCATGATGATGAGATCGGGCATCACCTGGCGCGCCGCCTCGACCGCCTCCAGGCCATCGCGCACCGGCGTCGGCTCATAGTCATGGACTTCGAGCAGATCGCAGAACAGCTTGAGATTGAGTTCGTTGTCCTCGACAACGAGCACCTTGCCC
>CAXTBZ010000039.1:0-23634 GCA_964242855.1 uncultured Sphingomonadaceae bacterium | reverse complement strand
TCCATCGAGGCTTCGAGATATTGCGGCACCATCGACTGCATCGAATCGCCGTAAAGCGCGATCAATTGGCGCAGAAAACTCACCGGAAGCAGCGCCTGGCCCGTGCTTTCCTCGTCCATAATGATCTGGGTCAGCACGTTGTGCGTGATGTCCTCGTCGCTGCGTGCATCCAGGACCTTGAAATCGCGGCCTTCCCGGGTCATCGCGGCTAGATGATCGAGCGTGATGTAGCTTGAAGTCTCGGTGTTATAGAGCCGCCGATTGGCGTATTTCTTGATGATGACAACGTCGGATGCGGACGCGGATTTCGCCATGGCAGGCCCCTCTTCACCCGATGCTGCATCGGTTACCGGGACGCTAGCACCGAACCATTCCGCGCCGCAACACAGGCCGCGACCGCTGCCTCTGTTCCTTGCAATGCTGCGCAGCGAAACCGAAGGCGATCCCGAGCGGATGGCCGCGGCGCTGCGCGGTTTGCGTAGATACCAGGCGGCCGAACGAGCACCGCCGCGCTTACCGAAGCCTATCGTCGCTCAGGCTGGCCGAGCCGTGCTCCGGGATTTTGGCGGCGCCGGCCGGCCCATCGTCTTTGTCCCGTCGTTGATCAACGGACCTGAGGTTCTCGACCTGCCCGGAGCATCGTTCATGGCGTGGCTCGCCACGCAGCGCATGCGCCCGCTCCTGCTCGACTGGGGTATGCCGTCGCCAGAGGAGCGCGCACTCGGCATCGCCGAATACATCGAGACGATGCTGCTTCCGATGCTCGAGACAATCGGCACCGATGCAGCCCTCGCCGGATATTGTCTCGGCGGCACGATGGCGCTCGCCGCTGCTGCGATCCGACCGCCCGCCTCGCTGAGCCTGATCGCGGCGCCGTGGCATTTCTCCGGCTTCCCCGCTGAGGCTCGTCATGGTCTCGCCACGCTGTGGGAGCAGGCCCTGCCCGCTGCTGCGTCGATGGGCTTCCTTCCCGTCGAGGTCCTGCAAAGCGCCTTCTGGCAGCTTGATCCGCACCGCACTGTCGAGAAGTTCGTCGCGTTCGGCCAGTCCGAGCGAGCCGAGGAAGCAACGCGTCTGTTCGTAGCGCTCGAGGATTGGGCAAACGGCGGCGCTCCGCTGACTCTGGGTGCGGGGCGCGAGCTGACGGAAGCGTTCTTCCGCGACGATGCCCCTGGCGGCGGACGGTGGCAGGTCGCAGGCAGGAGGGTCGATCCCGCGACGATCGCCTGCCCCGTTCTCGACATCGTTTCGACTACCGACCGCATCGTGCCGGCCGCGACGGCAGTGAGCGGCGGCGGGATAGGCCAGCCGCTGACGCTCGCATTGGGTCATGTCGGCATGATCGTCGGTGGCCGCGCGCGGGAGAGCTTGTGGAAGCCTCTCGCGCAATGGCTCACGCGATCCCATATCGGCTGACAGAAAACCCATAGCAGGAACATACCCATGACCGATGTCGTCATCACCGCGGCGAAGCGTACGCCTGTCGGCAGCTTCCTCGGGGCGTTCGCCTCGACTCCGGCACATGAACTCGGCCGCGTGGCGATCGAAGCCGCACTGGCTCAGGCCGACGTCGATGGAGCCGATGTTTCCGAAGTGATCCTCGGTCAGGTCCTGACCGCAGCACAGGGGCAGAACCCGGCACGTCAGGCAACAATGGCGGCCGGCATCCCCAAGGAGGTGCCCGCCTGGGGCGTGAACCAGGTTTGCGGATCGGGCCTGCGCGCGGTCGCGCTCGCCGCCCAAGCGATCGCCAATGGCGATGCCACGATCATGGTCGCGGGCGGGCAGGAAAGCATGTCGATGGCCACGCATGCACAGAATTTGCGCGGGGGCACCAAGATGGGCAACCTCAGCCTGGTCGATACCATGATCGTGGATGGCCTCACCGACGCTTTCAACGCGTACCACATGGGCGTCACGGCCGAGAACCTTGCCGAGCGTTATCAGGTCACGCGTGAGGCGCAGGATCGCTTCTCGGTCGGTAGCCAGAACAAGGCCGAAGCGGCGCGTGCCGCAGGGCGCTTCAAGGACGAGATCGCGGCGGTGACGGTCAAGAGCCGCAAGGGCGACACTATCGTCGAGGACGACGAATACATCCGTGTCGGCGCCACCATCGAGGCGATGGAGAAGCTGAAGCCTGCCTTCAAGAAAGACGGCACGGTCACCGCTGCGAACGCATCGGGCCTCAACGACGGCGCTGCCGCATTGGTGCTGATGTCGTCGGAAGAAGCGGCCAAGCGCGGCTCGAAGGTGCTGGCGACGATCCGAAGCTGGGCGTCGGCAGGCGTCGATCCCGCTTATATGGGGATCGGCCCGGTGCCTGCGGTGAAGAAGGCGCTCGAGAAGGCGGGTTGGAGCGTCGACGATCTCGATCTTATCGAAGCCAATGAAGCGTTCGCCAGTCAGGCCTTGTCAGTCTGCCAGGAGCTCGGGCTGCCCGCGGAGAAGGTCAACGTCAATGGCGGCGCAATCGCGATCGGGCATCCGATCGGCGCATCGGGTGCGCGCGTGCTGACCACGTTGCTTTACGAGATGGAGAAGCGGAACGCGAAGAAGGGCCTTGCTACGCTGTGCATCGGTGGTGGCATGGGTATCGCGATGTGTGTGGAACGATGAAGGCCTGAGTTCGGCGACGCGCGCGCTCACTCAATAATGTTGGTACAGCCAGCTCGGTCCGTGGATGTGCGAGGCCGAGCCGCTAATCAGGCTTGCCGCATAGAAGGCGGCGCTACCGCCACCGATGATGCAGACTGCGGCCATGATCTTGAGCATCGGACCTCCGTCGGCGTGCGCCGTCACCGGACCACACGGCCCGATCCGCGCCTTATCTGCCTATGAGGTGACGATGTCGTTAATGCCGCGCGGCGGTCGCTCTTGCAGCCAGGATCAGCGGATCGGGCCTTCGGCGCGGCCCTGGACGAACTGGTCCACATAGGGGTTGCCGCTGTCGTAAAGCCGGTCGCGCGGCCCGTGCCAGACGATGCGGCCGTTGTAGAGCATCGCAACGCGATGGGCGATCTTGCGTGCCGAGCTCATGTCGTGCGTGATCGTCAAAGCGGTCACCCCAAGGTCCTCGACCAGGCTGGTGATGAGGTTGTTGATCACGTCGGCGCGGATCGGATCGAGGCCGGTGGTCGGCTCGTCGAAGAAGATGATCTCGGGCCGGGGTGCGATCGCGCGCGCCAACGCCACGCGCTTCTGCATGCCGCCGGAAAGCTCACTCGGCCGGAGGTTCAGGATTTCGGGTTCGAGGCCGACGCGCTCGAGGTTCTCCTCGGCGATCCGGCGCATCTCGGCCGCGTGGCGCATCCGCCCCTGGGTCAGGCCGAAAGTGACGTTGCGCCACACCGGCATCGAATCGAACAGCGCGCCGCCCTGGAAGAGCATGCCGAACTTGGCGCGCATCTTTTCCATTTCGCGGTTCTTGGCGCCGACGATCTCCTGCCCGTCGACCTGCACCGATCCCCTGTCCGGGGTGAGCAGGCCGAGGATGCATTTCAGCGTCACCGACTTGCCGGTGCCCGATCCGCCGATGATCGCGACGGACTCTCCCGGTTCGACGGAGAGGTTCACGCCTTCGAGGACGACCTTCTCGCCAAAACGCTTGGCAACGTCGGTCAGCTTGATCTTGGGGCCAGCCATCAGCCGAACGCCACGATCGTGATGATGAGATCGCTGAACAGGATCAGCATGAACGAGGATACCACCGCGTCGGTCGTCGCCTTGCCGACACCGGCGGCACCGCCAGCAGTACGCAGGCCGTTGTAGCAGCCCATGACGGCGATGATGAAGCCAAACACGGCCGCTTTCACGACCGCCATCTGCACGTCGTCGATCTGCAGGTACTGGCGCGTGCTCGCCAGGTAAGCGGCGGGATTGAAGCCAAGCTTGTACACGGCAAGCAGATAGCCGCCCATGATCCCGATGGTGTTCGCGATCAGCACCATGATGGGCAGCGCCACGACGCAGGCGAACAGGCGCGGCGCGATCAGGTAGCGATAGGCGTCGGTGCGCAGCGTGGTGAGCGCATCGAGCTGCTCGGTCACCCGCATCGTACCTAGTTCGGCCGCCATTGCCGAGGCGACCCGTCCGGCGACCATCAGCCCGACCAGCACCGGGCCAAGCTCACGCACAATCCCGAAAACCACCACGGCCGGCACCGTCGACGATGCATCGAAGCGCGATCCGCCGGTGTAGATCTGCTGGGCGAGCGCCGAGCCGGTGAAGATCGCGGTCAGGCCGACCACGGGAAGCGAGAACCAGCCGATCTCCATCAGCTGCGCCGCAAATCGCGCCGGGTAATAAGGCGGCGTCACGGCGCGGAGCAGCGTCGTCGCGATGAAGGTGGTGACGCGGCCGACGCCCGCGAACAGGCCCAATGCGACACGACCGATCGCAGCGAACGCGTTCAAGATGGAGGAAAGCGGGCCTTCGGTCATGTCCAGCGGCGCTGATAGCGGTGGCCGAGCAGAGTCAGCAACTCATATTGCGAAAGGCCAGTGGTGCGCGCCAGCTTTGGCAGATCGGGATCGAGGACCAACCAGTCGCCCTCCTTCACCTCCGGCCCAACCTTCACGGCGACAAGGTCCATCGAGACGCGCCCGATCACGGGACAGACGGCGTCGCCGGCCCACCAGGAGCCTGTGTTGGAGAATGCGCGGAGGTATCCGTCGGCATATCCGATATTGAGGATCGCAACGCGGCAGGCGCCGTCCGCCAGCCAAGTCGCGCCGTAGCCGACGCTCTCGTCCGCCGCGACATGCCGGACCTGGATCACTTCCGCTTCGACCCGAGCAACGGGGCAGAGCCCGGATCGCTGCGCGGTATCTTCCGGCACCGGGACACCACCATAAAGTGCAAGCCCCGGGCGCGTCAGATCGAAGCCGTAGCGATCGCTCAGGCAAATCCCCGCCGAGTTTGCCAAACTGTACCACTTCGCCGGGATCTCTCGTGCCGCAGCCACGAAGGATGCAAGTTGGCGCTCGTTCATTGAATGATCGGGCTCGTCGGCGCAGGCGAGATGGCTCATCAGCGTCTCGATCTGGAGCCCGTCGAGCACCCCCGCCTCCTCCGGACGCAAGCCGAGGCGGTTCATG
Source organism: uncultured Sphingomonadaceae bacterium (assembly GCA_964242855.1). Lineage (GTDB taxonomy): Bacteria > Pseudomonadota > Alphaproteobacteria > Sphingomonadales > Sphingomonadaceae > Solisphingomonas. The sequence continues at coordinate 18,538 of CAXTBZ010000039.1, read as the reverse complement.
CCGGTGTCGAGCATCACATCGCAGGCACCGCCACCTGCGGCTTTCCATCGCGCCACCTGCTCTGCCGAGTTCAGCACCGGCCGCGCGCTGCCGGAGAACGCTGCCGGCATGTCCGCCTCGCGCACGCCGTGGAGGACCGACAGAGCCGCGCCGGCCGGCATCGCACCCAGCGCCGCAGCTTCCCCCCAGCTTGATATGAAGAAATCCCGGCAACCCTCGCGTAGCAAGCGCGCGACCGTCTCGCGTGCGCCAAGGCCGTAGCCATCCGCCTTGACGGCTGCCCCGCATGCGGCGCTCCCGCCTTGCTTGCGCAGCCAGCGCCAGTTCGCGGCGAGCGCATCGCCATCGATCGTCAGGCGGAGCGCGGCAGGAGGGGCACTGGACACGATGGGCGCGATAGCGGCCCCCGCTCGGCTAGTCGAGGTCGTTGCCCCGTGTCTCGGGCACCCAGAAGATCGTCACGACCAGCGCCATCGCCACCACCGCGAAGGTGTACCACAGGCCCGAGAACGGATTGCCGGTTCGTGCGACGATGTACTGGCTGATCAGCGGCAGGAAGCCGCCGAAATAGCCGGTTCCGATATGGTACGGGATCGACATCGAGGAATAGCGGATGCGCGCGGGGAACAGCTCCGCCAGCAATGCGGCGACAGGGCCGTAGGTCATGCCCGACAGCATGCCGAGCATCGTCACCGCGAACACGATCAGGACAGCACCGCCGATCGTCGGCTTGACCTTGGCGACCGACCAGCCACCCGCGGTCAGCGCCTTGTCGATCCCGTCCATCGATCGATCGCCGACCGCGCGATCGCCGACGATCAGCACCGTTCCGGGCGTCCGCGCCTTGCGGTAATTGATGCCCTTGCTGGTCAGATGCTCGATGATCCTGGCGCAAGCGGTCTTCTGCTTTCCCTCGACGAACGTGTCATAACAGCAATCCGGCGCCAACACGATCACCGGCGCGCGCCGCTGCGCCGTGGCAAGATCGGGGTTTGCTGCGGACGCCATCAGGTGGAACAGCGGGAACAGCAGCACCAGGGTCAAGCCGTAGCCCATCACGATCGAGGGCTTGCGGCCGATCTTGTCCGACAGCGCGCCGAAGAGGATGAACCAGCCGAGCGAGAACACCGCGCCGATCCCGATCAGCACGCGTGCCCAAGTGTCGTCGAGCCGCTGCGAGTTCTGCAGGAAGTAGAGCGCACCGAACTGCGCGGTGTACCAGATCACCGTCAAACCCGCCGCGATGCCGAGCATGGCGACGATGATCAGCTTGACGTTCGCGGCGCTCGAAAACGCTTCCTTTAGAGGGTTGGCGGAAACACGATCCGCAGCCTTGAGCGCCTTGAAGATCGGGCTCTCGTGGAGCTTCAGCCGCATCCACAGCGAGACCACCAGCAGCACCAGCGAGAACAGAAACGGCACACGCCAGCCCCACTGGTCCCATTCGGACGGCTTCATCGTCTGCTGCGCCGACAGCGTCACGATCAGGCTGAGCAGGAAGCCACCGATCACGCTCGCCTGAATGAAGCTCGTGTAGAAACCGCGTTTGTCGCGTGGGGCGTGCTCGGCGACATAGGTGGTGGCGCCGCCATATTCGCCACCCAGGGCGAGGCCCTGCAGCACGCGCAGACTTACGAGGATGATCGGCGCGGCCGAGCCGATATGCGCATAGGTCGGCACGAAGCCGACCCCGGCCGTGGCGATCCCCATCAACGCGACCGTCACTAGGAACGTGTACTTGCGGCCGAATGTGTCGCCTAGATATCCGAACACCACCGCGCCGAACGGCCGCACCCCGAAGCCCACGCCGAACGAGGCGAGCGCCGCAAGGAATTCCAGCGTCGGATTGCCCGAGGGAAAGAACAACCGGCCGATAATCGGCGCCAGCGTGCCGTAGATGAAGAAGTCGTACCATTCGAAGATGGTGCCCACCGAGGACGCGGCGATCACCAGCCGCGCACGCGCCGCCCCGATCGTCGACCCCTCGCTCACCTCTGCTGCTGTCGCCACGATCCGCCCCGTCCCCTATTTGGCACGACCCTATGCGCTTTGCGCGGCGGCGCAAGACCGATCGCGGCGCCCGGGCGCGGCTTACGTCCTGAAAGCGAGCGGCGCTGCAACGATCCCGGCATATTGGCTTTGCGTGAGCGGCCAAGCGCGATACGGACCGCCATGCCCGACGATCCGCACATGCTGCCTCACGCGCCCGTCATCGCCGCGCCAGCCGATATCAGCCTGTTCCTCGATTTCGACGGCACGCTGGTGGACATTGCCGCGCGTCACGATGCCGTGATCGTCGATGCGTCGCTGCCGGCCCTGATCGCTGCGTTGGCAGAACGCCTCGATGGGCGTGTCGCCGTAGTGAGCGGGCGCAGCGCCGGCGAGATCCTCTCCTACCTCGGCAATGCCGATCCCAATCCGCCGTTCGCCGTGGCGGGGAGCCACGGGCTGGAGCTGCGCTGGAGCGACGGGCGGCACGAAACGCCGGCGCGGCCCCAGGGGCTCGACGACATGCTGGTGGCGTTCCGTACGTTGGCCGATGGGCACACCGGCATCGTCGTCGAGGAGAAACCTTTCGGTGCCGCCCTGCACTACCGCCAGGCGCCCGATGCGGGCGCGGCCTGCGAAGCAGCCGCCGAGGAGATCGCCTTGCGCGACGGTTTCGCAATCCAACACGGCAAGATGGTGGTCGAACTCCGAGCGCGTGGCGCCGACAAGGGCGATGCGGTCCGCCGCTTTTTGGCCGAGCAACCGATGCAAGGCACCCGCCCGATCTTCATCGGCGACGATCTGACCGACGAAGCGGGTTTTGCCGCAGCCGAGGCGCTCGGCGGCTGGGGCATCCTCGTCGGTGGAGGGCGCGAGACAGCAGCCCGCTACCGGTTGAGCGACGTGGGACAGGTTCATGCGTGGCTTACCCACCTGGCAAACGCGCAATCGGAGGCAACCGCGTGACGACAAACCTTGATCTGTGGCCGATCGGCAATTGCCAGGTCTCGGCGCTGGTCGATCGCCAAGGCCGCTTCGTCTGGGGCTGCCTGCCGCGGGTCGACGGGGAGCCGGTCTTCTCGTCGCTGCTGTCCGGGATCGAGGCCGATGCCGATGATGCGATCGGCATCTGGGCGATCGAGCTCGATGGCTGCACCAAGACCGAACAATCCTACATCCGCAACACGCCGATCCTGGTGACGCGGCACGAGGATGATGCCGGCAACGCCATCGAAGTGACCGACTTCTGCCCTCGCTACACCAACAACGAACGCATCTATCGCCCGGTCGCCTATGTGCGGATGGTCCGGCCGGTTTCCGGATCGCCGCGCGTCCGCGTGCGTCTGCGGCCGACAAAGGGCTGGGGCGACACCGAAGTCGTCACCACCGCGGGCTCGCATCACATCCGATATGCTCTGAACGGCGACACTGTCCGCCTCTCGACCGACGCTGCGGTCGGCTACATCGTCGAGGAGCGGGTGTTCCGGCTGGAGCATCCCCTCCACTTCTTCCTCGGGCCAGACGAGAGCTTCTCGACCAGCCTCGCGCCAGCCGTGATGCGGATGCTCCACGACACTACGACCGAGTGGCAATCCTGGGTGCGCGGACTGGCGACGCCGTTCGAGTGGCAGGAAGTCGTTATCCGCTCGGCCGTTACCTTGAAACTCTGTCAGCATGAGGAGACCGGCGCGATCGTCGCCGCGCTCACCTCCTCGATCCCGGAGCATGCGGACTCCGGCCGCAACTGGGATTACCGCTACTGCTGGATCCGCGACGCCTATTATACGGTGCAGGCGCTGAACCGCCTGGGCGCGCTCGACGTGCTAGAAAGCTACCTCGCCTACCTGCGCAACATCGTGGAGAGTGCCAAGGGTGGCCACGTCCAGCCGCTCTACGGTGTACTCGGCGAGACCAGGCTGGAGGAGCGGATCGAGGCCAAGCTGCCCGGCTATCGCGGCATGGGCCCGGTGCGCGTCGGCAATCAGGCCTATGATCAGGTCCAGCACGATGCCTATGGCCAGATCATCCTGTGCAACGTCCAGGCGTTCTTCGACCATCGCCTGTTCCGGATGGCGGGCGTCGAGGACTTCGAGGCCCTGGAAGCGATCGGCGAGCTGGCGTGGCAGGTCTATGACAAGCCAGACGCAGGTCTGTGGGAGCTGCGCACCAAGCAGTCCGCGCACACCTATTCGGCCGCGATGTGTTGGGCGGCGTGCGATCGCCTCGCCAACGCGGCGCACAAGCTGGAGCTCGCGGATCGCTATCGCTTCTGGCAGGATCGCGCCGACACGATGCACGCCACCATCGTCGAGAAGGCATGGCGGATGGACACCCAGCGCCTGTCAGCCACCTTCTCGGGCGACGATCTCGACGCCAGCCTCATCCAGCTGCTCGACCTGCGCTTCCTCAGCCCCACCGACAAGCGTTACCGCGCCACGCTGTATGCGCTCGAGACCGGTCTGCGTCGCGGGACCGACATGCTGCGCTACGACAGCGAGGATGATTTCGGCAAGCCTTCGTCCGCCTTCAATGTGTGCACCTTCTGGCTGATCGAGGCGCTCTTCCAGACCGGCCGCCACGAGGATGCGCGCCAGCTCTTCGAACAGATGCTGAAGCGCCGCACAGCCGCCGGGCTGCTGTCCGAGGACATCGATCCGGCCACCAACGAGCTTTGGGGGAACTACCCGCAGACATATTCTTTGGTCGGCATGATCAATTGCGCGGTGATGCTCTCCAAACCCTGGACATCGGTGCGGTGAGCCGATGAGCCGACTGATCGTGATCTCGAACCGGGTGTCGGCACCCGGCGGTCAATCCGGCGCGCAGGGCGGGCTGGCAGTCGCGTTTCAGGCGGCGCTGCGCGAATATCGCGGCATGTGGTTCGGCTGGTCGGGCGAGACGATCGACGAGTTCACCGGCCAGATCAACTTCCAGCGCAACGACGGCGTCACGACCGCCACTGTCGACCTCGAAGAACAGGACATCGAGGAATATTATAACGGCTACGCCAACCGGACGCTCTGGCCGCTGTTCCACTACCGGATCGACCTGGCCGAGTTCGAACGCGAGTTCGAGGGCGGTTATCAGCGCGTCAACGAGCGCTTCGCCGATACGGTGCGCCCGCTGATCGAACCCGATGACGTGGTGTGGGTGCAGGATTATCATATGATCCCACTCGGTCACGAACTGCGCGCGCGCGGCCTCACCAATCGCATGGGTTTCTTCCTTCACATCCCCTGGCCGCCGCGCAATCTGCTCTCCTCGCTGCCCAATGCGGCGGGCTTGGTGAAGACGTTGCTCGCCTATGACGTGATCGGCTTCCACACTGAGGAATGGCTCGAAGCATTCCGCGAGTATGTCGTGCACGATCTCGGCGCGACGCTGGATGAGGACGGCACCCTCCATCTTGAAGGTCGATCGGTGATGGCGATCGCCTGTCCAATCGGCATCGACACGCGCGAGTTCGTCGCCGCCGCCGCCTCGCCCACGGCACGCCTCACCTGCCGGCGCATGGTCGACTCGGCAGACGGGCGCGATCTGATCGTCGGGGTCGATCGGCTGGATTATTCGAAGGGCCTAGAGGAGCGCTTCCTCGGCTACGAGCGCTTCCTCGTCGACCATCCCGAGCATCGCAAGGAGGTCTTCCTCCTCCAGATCGCGCCGCCATCGCGCGGCGATGTGGAGACCTATCAGCGCATCCGGGCCACGCTGGATGCGCTCTCGGGCCGCATCAACGGCGCCTATGCGGATGTCGACTGGGTGCCGATCCGCTACGTCAATCAAGGGTTCCCGCGGCCGGTGCTCGCCGGCATCTACCGCGCCGCGCGGATCGGGCTGGTGACGCCGTTGCGCGACGGGATGAACCTCGTCGCCAAGGAATATGTCGCGGCACAGGATCCGGAGGATCCCGGCGTGCTGATCCTGTCGCGCTTCGCAGGTGCTGCCGAGCAGATGCACGACGCAGTGTTGGTCAACCCGTACAGCGCGGAGGAAATGTCGGACGCGCTGGTCCAGGCGCTGGCGATGCCGCGGGGTGAACGGATCCAGCGCTGGCGCAAGCTGATGGACGGCGTCGAGCAGCAAGACGTGCTGTGGTGGCGCCGTCGCTTCACCCATGTGCTGATGGGCGAAGGCCAGGCGCTCGAGGCGGAGAGCGCCCACGAGGTGCACTAAACGCGGGCAATCGCGCGGCTGGCATAAGCCGCCGCCAGCCGCTATCTGGCCGGTTGATCGGGCTTGACGCCCACCCCCTGACACGATCCAAGGCACATACATCATGGGTTTTCGCTGCGGCATCGTTGGCCTGCCCAATGTCGGCAAGTCGACCCTCTTCAACGCGCTGACCGAAACGGCGGCCGCGCAGGCCGCCAACTACCCGTTCTGCACGATCGAGCCCAATGTCGGCCAGGTCGCGGTACCCGATCCGCGCGCGAGCACGCTTGCCGGGATCGCCCATTCGGCAAAGATCATCGAGACGCAGTTGGGCTTCGTCGACATTGCCGGCCTGGTGCGCGGTGCGTCAAAGGGCGAAGGTCTCGGCAACCAGTTCCTCGCCAACATCCGCGAGGTCGACGCGATCATCCATGTCCTGCGCTGCTTCGAGGGCGAGGTGACCCATGTCGAGGGCAAGGTCGATCCGATCGCGGACGCCGAGACGGTGGAAACCGAGCTGATGCTCGCCGATCTCGACAGCCTGGAGCGGCGCGTGCCGAATTTGCTCAAGAAGGGCGTGCAGGGCGACAAGGATGCCAAGGCACAGGCGGCGGTGCTGGCGCCGGTGCTGGACCTGCTACGTGAGGGCAAGCCCGCGCGCCTGGGGCGGCCGCGCGATCCCGAAGAGCTTGCCGTCTTCGATCAGGCGCAGCTGCTCACCGGCAAGCCCGTGCTCTACGTGTGCAATGTCGAAGAGGAGTCCGCCGCCGAGGGCAACGCTCTGTCAGACCGCGTGTTTGCGAAGGCGGCGGCAGAGGGCGCAGTCGCGGTGGTCGTGTCAGCCGCGATCGAGGCGGAAATCGCCACCATGGCACCTGAGGATCGAGGCGACTTCCTGTCCGATCTCGGGCTGACCGAAACCGGCCTCGCCCGCGTCATCCGCGCCGGCTACGAGCTGCTCGACCTCATCACCTTCTTCACCTGCGGCCCCAAGGAGACCCGCGCCTGGACGCTGGCCAAGGGCAGCAAGGCACCGCAGGCGGCGGGCGTGATCCACAGCGACTTCGAGCGAGGCTTCATCCGTGCCGAAACGATCGCCTATGACGATTACGTCTCTTGCGGCGGTGAAATCGGTGCACGGGACAGCGGCAAGCTGCGTTCCGAAGGCAAGGATTACGTCGTCCACGACGGCGACGTGCTGCTGTTCCGCTTCAACGTGTAACGACCGCCCGGGCTACGGCAAGGCTCAAGCCCGGACGGCACCGGAAGAAGTTACTTCGAAGAGGACGGATCGACCGCACTGCCGACCTTGTCGGCGGTCTTGGACACGCTGGTCGCGGCGCCGGTGATCGCCTTGTCCTTGGCGGTCTGCGCAGGGGCGACGGTGAACAGGTACCAGGCGCCGACCGCGACCGCGATCAGCAGCACGATCGCGAGCAGCACGGTGCCGCCGCCGCCGCGCTTCTCGATGATCGTGGTGTGGGTGCCGGCTTCGGGTTCGGTCGTACGATACTCGGCCATGATGCTTCTCCCTCGATGATCAGTCGCCGCAGAACAACCGGGTGCGTAACAATGTTCCTGCGCTTGGCACCCGGTTGCAGTCTGCTACGGGTGCGCAGAAGGAGACCGTGATGCCGTATCTGGAGGACTTCGCCGTCGGCGACACCCGCGCGTTCGGCCGCTACGAAGTGACCCGCGACGAGGTGCTCGACTTCGCACAGCGTTGGGACCCACAGCCCTTCCATCTGTCGGATGAAGGCGCTGCGAACACGCACTTCGGCAGACTGTCCGCGAGCGGCTGGCACACCACCGCAATGACGATGGCGATGACGGTCGCCGAGCAGGGCAAGCAGGATGGCGGTTCGCTCGGGGCGGTCGGGATCGACGAACTGCGCTGGCTGAAGCCGGTGCATCCCGGCGATGTGCTGCGTATCGAAAGCGAAGTGACCGAGGTTCGCGCATCGGAAAAACGGCCCGGCATGGGATCGGTGCGCACCCGCGTCACCGTGCTCAACCAAGCCGACGAGCCAGTGATGCGCTTTGAGCCGATCGTGCTGTATCGAGCGCGGGGAAGCTGAGTCCTCAGCCCACTCGCAATCCGCAAAGCGCAATCAAGATAGGCGAACTCATTCGGCTGCTTCGGCAGTCGGTCCCTCGATCAGGTCCGCCGCACCGGCACCACGAGTAAGCGCTTCGACTGGAGCGACGATCTCGATCTCGCGGCCGCCGGTCTCGATATTGAGGTCCCGGAACTTGCGCCCGGTGACCAGCACCCGGCTCTCAAAGGACGACACGAAGCCGTTGTAGTTGTTCACCGCGCTGGACAGTCCGGCACCGACCTTGCGGAGGTGACCGGCAGCCGCCGTCAGCCGTTCGTACATCTCCTTGCCAAGCGCGCCGATCTGCTGAGCCTCCTCGGCAAGTTTTTCCTGTCGCCAGACTGCCGATACGGTACGTGCGATCGCCACGAGGTTCGTAGGCGTCGACAACAGCACCCGCCGTTCGAAGGCATAATCCCACAGCTGAGGGTCGTTCTCGAGTGCCGCCGCCAGGAAATGTTCGCCTGGCACGAACATGATCACGTAATCTGGCGCGTCCGCGAACTGGCTCCAATAGGCCTTGGCCGAAAGCGCGGTGACATGCGCTTTCATCGCGCCGGCATGCAAGGCGAGGTGCCGCGCGCGTTCCGCCTCGTCCGAGGCTCCATACCCGTCCTGATAGGCGTTCAACGACACCTTAGCGTCGATCACGAGCGCGCGGCCACCCGGCACGCGGACGATGGCGTCAGGCCTGAGCCGCGCGCCCTCGTCAGTGGCAACCGAGACCTCCATGGCGAAATCGGTATGTTCGGACAGGCCGCAGGTCTCGAGTACGTTGCGAAGCTGCTGCTCGCCCCATCGGCCCCGCGCTTTTGGCGCAGCCCGCAATGCATTGACCAGCCGCGCCGCCTCGCCGCGCACCGCTTCCTGGCCGTCGCGCATCGAGGAGATCAGCCCGGTGAGATTGCCGTATGCTTCGGTCCGCTCCTTCTCGACCTTGCCGACACTTTCCTCATACCGCTTGAGCGTCGTCTCGACCGGGTTGAGCAGCGCCTTCAAACGCTCGCCGGATTTCTCGTCAGCCTGGGCGAAGCGCTGATCCGCGCGCTCGAGAAACGCCTTCTGCGCCTCGCCGAGCAGCTTGGCGCCGACCTCGCTGAACTGCGCAGAGAGCTGATCCTTGGCTGTGCGCAGCTCGGCAAGCCGCGCCTCCATGCCTTCCACAGCACGCGCGGCCGCAGCCTTCTCGGCATCGCGTTCGCGCAGCGCCCTGTCCCGTTCCACGGTCACCTCGTTCAGCATCGGCCGCAGGAGATCGGACGTGCGCGCGCGCTCCTCGGCGGTCGCCTTGGCGTTCTCGGCCAGCCGGGAGCGCTCATCAAGCCGATCGCGCTCGGCCCTGAGCGGTCCCACTCCACGGGAGGCCGAGACCCAACCCAGTATCAGTCCAAGGACCAAGGCCAAGCAAACGAGGAATATTGCGACGATAGGCTGCACGCATCCTCCGTGACGGAACGAAGCGCGAACGTATCAGCGCAAACCCTACACCGCAAGCGGCTTCAGGCGGCGCGGTTCTGCTTGCGCTGCTTGTCGAGCTTCTTCAGCAGCATGTCGCGCTTCATGCGGGACAGGTGATCGGTGAAGACGATGCCGTTCAGGTGATCAACCTCGTGCTGGAGGCAGGTGGCGAGTAGGCCGTCGATCACCTCGTCGTGTGGCTTGCCTTCGCGATCGAGCCACTTAGCGCGGATCGTCGCAGGCCTTTCGACGTCAGCATATTGGTCCGGGATCGACAGGCAGCCTTCGGAGTAGACGTTCACATCCTCCGATGGATCGGCGAACTCCGGGTTGATGAACACGCGCGGGTTCTTCGGGCCGGGCTCGTCGCCCTCTCCCTCCTGCAGATCAATCACCAGCAGACGGATCGGCTCGCCGACCTGGATCGCCGCCAGGCCGATGCCGGGCGCATCGTACATCGTGTCCAGCATGTCGTCGATCAGCACCTGCAGCGCCTCGTCGAACGCCTCGACCGGCTTCGAGATTTGGCGCAGGCGCGGATCGGGCACTTCGATGATGGGTCTGATCGCCATGCCGATCAGCTATGATCGACGAGGCGTTCCGTCAAGGCGAGCGTCTTGCGTCGGCTCAGTCGATCGGCCGCCGTGCGCGCAGTGCCTGAGCCAGGGTGCCCTCGTCCATATAGTCGAGCTCGCCCCCGACCGGCAGCCCGTGCGCGAGCCGGGTGAGCCGGATAGGGAAGGTCTCCAGCCGCTCGGCGATGTAATGCGCGGTGGTCTGGCCCTCGAGCGTGGCGTTGGTGGCCAGCACCACTTCGTCGATGCCACCCGCCGACAGCCGCGCGACCAGGCGATCGACCGAGAGATCCTCGGGCCGCACCCCTTCCAGTGCTGACAGCCTGCCGCCGAGCACGTGAAAGCGGCCGGGGAACAGTCGCGAGCGATCAAGCGCCCAGAGATCCGCCACCTCCTCCACCACGCACAGCGAGCGCTGATCGCGGCGCGGATCGGCGCAGATCGCGCACGGATCGGTGGTGTCGACATTGCCGCAGGTCGAGCACGTCGCGAGGCGTTCGCTTACCGACTCCAGAGCGCGCAGCAGCGGCACCAGCGCCGTCTCGCGCTTCTTGAGGAGATGGAGGACGGCACGGCGCGCCGATCGCGGCCCAAGCCCGGGGAGCCGCGACAAGGCCTGCGTCAAAGCTTCGATTTCGGGAGATGCCATGCGATAGTGCATATGGGCTTGCGCTTGCCCTTGCCAAGCGCTTGGGGGAACTCATGCGCATCGCCTTCATGGGAACGCCCGATTTCGCCCTGCCGACGCTGAACGCGCTGGCGGCGGCCGGTCACGACGTCGCGGCGGTCTACACCCAGCCGCCGCGACGGGCCGGACGCGGCAAGGCGCTGCAGCTGACACCGGTGCATCTCCGCGCCGATGCACTGGGGCTGGAGGTACGCCATCCGCTGACGCTGCGTGATGGCGACGAGCAGGCGGCGTTCAGGGCGCTCGGTCTCGATGTGGCGGTGGTCGCAGCCTATGGCCTGATCCTGCCGGTGCCAGTGCTGGACGCGCCGCGGCTCGGCTGCCTCAACGTGCACGGCTCGCTGCTGCCGCGGTGGCGCGGCGCCGCCCCGATCCAGCGCGCGATCCTGGCCGGCGATGGCGAGACCGGGATTGGCATCATGCAGATGGAGAAGGGGCTGGATACCGGCCCGGTGCTGCTCGAAGGCCGCGTGCGGATCGATCACAAGACCGCAGGCGCACTGACCGCTGAGCTCGCCGAACTTGGCGCGCGGTTGATGGTGCGGGTCTTGGCTGACCCGGACGGCTTCGCGCCGGTTGCACAGCGCGAAGAGGACATAACCTACGCCGCCAAGATCGATAGGGCTGAGGCGCGGCTCGCTTTTGATCGGCCGGTGGAAGAGATCGAGCGCCAGGTCCGCGCGTTCAACCCCGCACCCGGCGCCTATTTCGAGCATGGCGGCGAACGCATCCAGATCCTCGCCGCGGCGATCGAGACCAGCTCCGGCGTACCCGGCGAGGTGATCGACGATGTCCTCTGCATTGCTTGTGCAACCGGCGCGCTGCGTCCGCTGATGGTGAAACGTGCCGGGCGCGGCGCGATGACGACGCCGGACCTGCTGCGCGGCTTCCCGATCCCGAAGGGCACGATGCTCGCGTGACAAGGTTCCGGCTGACGGTAGAGTATGACGGCCGCCCCTTCATGGGGTGGCAGCGACAGGCGCACGGGCCGAGCGTGCAGCAGGTGATCGAGGACGCTGTCACCCTCGTCACCGGCGAGGCCGCGACCGTATATGCCGCCGGCCGAACCGACGCCGGCGTCCACGCGACCGGCATGGCGGCGCATATCGATATTGCGAAGCCGATCGCGCCGTTTCGGCTAATGGAGGCGCTGAACGCACGCACCCGGCCGCATCCGGTGGCGATCCTCGACTGCGAGATCGTGCCGGACGATTGGCACGCCCGCTTCTCCTGCATCGGCCGCCGCTACATCTATCGCATCGCCGAGCGCCGGGCTCCGCTGACGCTGGATGCAGGAAAGGCGTGGCGCCTCGCCCCGCCGCTTGATGCGGACGCCATGCACGAGGCGGCGCGGCGGCTGGTCGGGCTCCACGATTTCACCACCTTCCGCTCGGCGCACTGCCAGTCGGCGAGTCCGGTCAAGACCCTTGACCGCCTCGACGTGCGGCGAACGGCGGGCGGGATCGAGGTCGAAGCGGCCGCGCGCTCCTTCCTCCACCATCAGGTGCGATCGCTGGTCGGATGCCTGGCGCTGGTTGGACAGGGCCGGTGGTCGGCCGACGATGTGAGCGCTGCGCTTGAGGCGCGGGATCGCGCACGGCTCGGGTTTAACGCGCCGCCCGCTGGCTTGTATTTCGTGGAAGCCGTATACCCGCTGCCGTAGTCGCCGATCAGGCCCCGAACAGCTTGGTCAGCGACTTGTCGAGCATCATCAGTTGCCACAGCAGCCGGCCGTGGTCGCTTCGCCCGGTGCGGTGATCGTTGGCGATGCGGGCGAGTTCGTCGGGCCGGAACCAGCCCGTATTAGCCAGCGCCGCCCCTCGTGCGATGCGATCGGCTTCGCCCGCGAGCGGCCCACGGAACCAGGCGGAGATCGGCGTGACGAAGCCCATCTTGGGGCGGTGAAGAATATCGTCGGGCAAATAGCGCCGCATGGCGTGCTTCATCAGCCACTTGCCCTGCCCACCGCGCAGCCGCATCGCCTGGGGCAGCGATGCCTCGAACGCCAGCAGCTTGTGATCGAGCAGCGGCTCGCGCGCTTCGAGGCTGACCGCCATGCTCATCCGATCGACCTTGGTGAGGATGTCGCCCGGCATCCACACCGTCATGTCAGCGTATTGCGCACGGCCGAGCCAGTCGGCAGCAGGCGCGTTGCGCATGGCCACCTCGATGCGCTGCTCCGCGCGATGACCGGCAAGCTGCGCAGTCGCCTCGGGCGTGAACAGCCGCGCGCGCAGTTCGGGCGTGGTGAAGCCGATGGCGCGCGCATAGGCCTCCTCCGGCGATCGAGCCAGCGCCTGGAAGGTTGACTTGGCACGCATCGGCCGCGGCGCCCAATCGGCCTTCGGATAGGCACGGCCGAGCGCTCCGAACACGCGCGAACCCACCTGCATCGACATGAGCCCGCGCGCGCGGTTCTCGTTCACGAAGAAGCGGTGGCGGCGGTATCCGGCAAGCGCCTCGTCCGCGCCGTCGCCGGACAGCGCGACGGTTACCTTCTCGCGTGCCAGTTCGCACACCCGGTACATCGGCAGTGCCGAGGCATCCGCGAACGGCTCGTCGAAGTGGTGGACGAGCGTATCGATCAGCCCGAAATCGTCGGGCGAGACGATGCGCTCGCGGTGATTGGTAGCGAAGCGCTCGGCGACGAGGCGCGCATGCGCGGTCTCGTCCAGATCGGGTACGTCGAAGCCGATCGAACAGGTCTCGACCGCGGTGCGGCTCGCCTCCGCCATCAGCGCGACGACGCTTGACGAATCCACCCCGCCCGACAGGAACGCGCCGAGCGGCACGTCGGCGACCATCCGCGATCGCACCGCCATGCGCATATGGTCGGTGAGCTGATGCTCCAAATCCTTGGCCGAACCCTTGGCGATGCCCGAGAAATCGAGGTCCCACCAGCGCGAGGGCTCCGGCAGGCGATGGTTGCGCCGAAGGATCATGTGGTGCCCGCCCGGCAGCTTCTTCACGCCTGCAACGATGCAGGCGTCGTCGGGCACGTAGCCAAGCCCGAGAAAGTCCTCGACCGCCGACAGGTCCGGCGATCGGCGCAGGCGCGGATGGGCGAGCAGTGCCTTTAGCTCGGAGCCGAACAGCACCGCACCATCGGGCAGCTCGGTATAATAAAGCGGCTTCACGCCCAGCCGATCGCGCGCGACGAACAGGCATTGCTGATCGTGATCGAATAGCGCGATGGCGAACATCCCGGTGAAGTGATCGAGGCAGGCCGGCCCCCAGCGCCGCCAGCCATGCAGGATCACCTCGGTATCGCTGTGGGTGCGGAACTCGGCGCCCCACGCCTCCATGTCGGCACGCAGCTCGCGGTAGTTGTAGATTTCGCCGTTGAAGACGACGGTCAGCTTGCCGTCGGCGGAATGCATCGGCTGGGTGCCGCCGGCGATGTCGATGATCGCGAGGCGGCGCTGGCCCAAGCCGACGCCGGCGGCGGTCCACACCCCCTCGCCGTCCGGCCCCCGGTGCGCGATGACGTCGAGCATCTGCTTCACCCGCGCCGGATCGACCGGCTTCGGCGTATCGAGATGGAAGATGCCGGCGATGCCGCACATGGCTTATAGGCCCATGCGCTTGAGAGCCGGGCTAATCGGGCCGAGCTGGCTCAGGAATTGGTCGACGGCGTGCCTCCCGCCCCGTGCTTCGTCGGCCGAGACGAGCAGGGCGGCGGCATATTGCGGGCCGCCGAGCATGTGGCGCTTGAGCGTCTCGATCTTCACGCGCGGCGCGCTGCCGGTGATCGTGCCGCCGACATCGTAGAAGCTGACGACCACGCGGTGATGCTGGCCCGGCGCGACTATCCGCTCGGCGCGACCGTCGACCGGCGCTGACAGGTCCGACGCCCATGACCATTCGCCGTCCGGATCGACCGCGCCGTGGCCGAAGCCGACCAGCGAGCGACCGTCGCCTTGAGAACCCAGGTATGCCAACACGACATCGACCTCCTCACCTGCCGCGTTGCGATAGCGCGCCGAAGGACCATGCGCACCATCGAAGCGCGGCGACCATGGCGTGAGGTCAGTCTCTGCAACGACCGCCCATCCGGGCATGACCGGTAGATCAATGTTGGGAGATGTCACAATAACGCGGGTCGCAAGCAGGCTCCAAAGCGGTGCGATGCAAGCAATCACAACGGCACCCAATGCAGCGGCAGCGATCGGCCAGCGCATGCGCTGCCGCGCCGCTTCACGCGTGACCTGGTTTAGATCGAGCGGCGGCGCGTCGGCCGGCTTGTCGAAGAAGCGCCAGCTCACCGCGAGCACGATGGCAATGACGACCGCGAAGAAGATCCAGCCATAGACGACGTGATCGAACCCCGCCGCCGACTGCGCGCCGCGGTATTGCGCGACGAAGATCGTGCCGAAAGCGCGGACGCCGTTGGCGAACACCGGCACGATAACGCACACCACCATGAACGCCGCGCGCCGTCCCCAGCTGCGAAAGCCGAGATGCGCCACCAGCACGCCAAGCGCGAGCATCGCGATCAGGAACTTGGCGCCCGAACAGGCTTCCGCCACCTTGAACCAGCCGCCCGGCGTCGTGATGAAGACGCCGTCGATCGTCGCGGGAACGCGCACCGCGTGGAGCATCACCATGCATAGCTTGGCCGTGACCGTCTGCAGCGCGGGGATTACCGCATCGCCGAACGGCACCAGGAACAGGGCGTAGAAGAGCGGGAACAGCAGCCCCGCCGTCACCCCACGGCCGAGCGTCACGGCGACCGCGCCCTGAAGCATCATCACCAGGCCGAGCTGCCGCGCCACGGCGACCCCCGCCGCCTCCCCCAGCAGCCAGCCGAAGCCGCCGATCGCGATCCACAGCAAGGGCAGCGGCCAGCCTTGCGGATCGATCGCGGCCAGGACCGGTACGCGCTGCCAGACCAGCCAGCCGATGATCGGGATGATGAC
The DNA here is from genome assembly GCA_964242855.1 of uncultured Sphingomonadaceae bacterium. Taxonomy (GTDB): domain Bacteria; phylum Pseudomonadota; class Alphaproteobacteria; order Sphingomonadales; family Sphingomonadaceae; genus Solisphingomonas. The sequence continues at coordinate 2,658 of CAXTBZ010000039.1, read as the reverse complement.
GAGGCAATGTTCGTAGGTGGAGCTGTTCCACCAGATCAGCGCCATGTCGCGGGCGTCTCGCGCGAAGAACAGCAGCAGCGCAGCCGCGACCAGCCCGAGCACGATCAGGTGCACGCGCCAGCGCTGTCGCAACCGGACATCGGGCGGAGCGGCTGCGAGCGTCATCACGCTCATATATGCGCGAGCATGGCGTCGAGCGGGGCGAGCCGTGCATCCCAGGCGTAGCGGGCTTCCATCCTCGCGCGCGCGGCGGTGCCGATCGCCTCGGCTCGCGCCGGATCGGCGAGCAACGCCGACACCGCTGCCGCCTGCGCCTCCGGTGCGGCGACCATCAGGTCGCGTCCTGGCTCGGCATCGATGCCCTCGAAGGCCTGTGGGCTGGCGACGACCGGACGGCTCATCGCCATCGCCTCCAATACCTTGTTCTGGATGCCACGTGCGATGCGGAGCGGCGCGACCACCACGTCTGCTTTGGTCAGCCAAGGCCGCACGTCGGGCACCTCGCCCGTCACCTCGACACCTTCGCCGAGGCTGGAAAGGAAAGGATCGGGCTTGCGACCGACGATTGCGAAGCGCGCACTGGGATGGTCCGCGCGGATCAAGGGCATCGCTTCACGCGCGAAACCTGCCGCCGCTTCGATGTTGGGTGGGTAGTCCATCTGTCCGGTGAAGACGATCAATGGCGTAGCGTCGCGCACATGGATCTCGGGCCGATAGCTCTCGAGATCGATGCCGTTCTCGAGCACCTGCACGCACTCGGGGGACATGCCGGTACGTTCGCGGAACAGCGCCGCCTCGGCCTCGCTGACGAACAGGGAGACGACGGCACGGTGCGCAGTCTCACGCTCGAAGTGGAACAGGCGGTGCGCCTCGCGCTGCCACATCCAGCGCATCGGCGGCCGGGCGTTGCGAACGTAGGCGGCGAACTTCTCCGAATCCATGTCGACGAAGTCCATCACGAACGGCCGATCGGTGGGCGCATACTGCGCCATCTGGCCCGAGAATACATAGACCCGGTCGATCGGCTCGTCGGCGAGAATGCGATCGACGAAGCCTGACATGCCCCTGCTAGCGAACGCTGTCACCGAAGCAGCCGATCGCGTCGCCAGCGCGATCGCCGCGGCAGTGCCGCGCGAGCGCGTTCGGCGCTCGATGTGGCAAGTCGCGACGAGGTCGTTCAGCGATTGCGCGGCATCGAAGTCCGCCTCGTCATCGGCGAAGGCGGCGAGATGGACGCGGTGGCGCTGCGCGAGGTGCTTGAGGATGTTGTAGGAGCGGATCTTGTCGCCGCGATCGGGAGGATAAGGCACGCGGTGGGCGAGGAACAGCAGGTCGCCCATGGTGCTAGCCCAGCCCCCGCGCGATCGGCGGACCTAAACAATTGGCGAGCCACAGCGGCAGCTTCTGCCACGCCTTGATCTTGGCCTGATATTTGGGGTTCAGCGGATTGACTTCGCGCGGCGCCACGCCATCCGCGGTGCGGATCGCGTAGGCGAGCGGCTGCGGCTCGAAGCCCCAATTCTTCTTGTAGGCGAACGCACCGGTGGCGGGCTTGGAGCGGCCGAAATCGAAGGACGTACAGCCGCGTTGGCGTGCATGACGCATCAGCGAGAAGTACATCATCTCGTTGGCTCGGAGAGCTCGCGCCCCGAACGTTCCGCCGCCCCAATACGGCATCACCACGCCTTGGTGGTACAGGCTCAGCACCGACGCGATCGGCGCACCTTCATGGCGGACCGTCAGTATGTCGGCATCATCGCCGAACGCATCGAGCACAGCTGCGAACAGCGATTTTGGAAATACCGGTGTGCCAAGGTTGCGCACGCTCTCGGCATAGACAGCATAGTGCGCGGCGCGATCGGCGGTGCTTGACCCAGTGGCGACGGTAAGACCGGCATCGAGCGCCTTGCGGACCTCGGCGCGTTGCTTGCGGGGGATCGCCTTCAGCTCGGCGTCGTCATCGACGGCGAGCGGGCGGATAAATCCGGCATAGCTGTCCGCCTTGAGGACCCAGCCGGCACCCGACGGCATGATCCCGCCGCGCAGCTCGAGGCTGGGGCAGCCCGCCCAGCGCGCCCGTTCCCAGCCAGCCTGGATCAGGGCCTCCGCCGCGGCGGCATCGTCGGCAAGCACGCCGCCGCCGACCGCGAACCCGCTCGAAACCATTGCCTTGCCGAACAGCATCGATCGCACCGCCGTCAGCGGCAGCACACCGACGATCTCGCCGCCGCGCTCGGCGACAAGCATGTGCGCCGCATGCCCCGTCCCCTTCTCGATCGCATCGATCCAGGCGGGCAGATGGAATGGGGTACCCTCAGGGTGCGCGCGAACGTAGGACGCAACGCGATCCTCGTCGACATCGTCCTGGATCTGGATCGGCAGGATCGCCGCCGCCGGGTTCACCGCTGCTGGCCGGCTACGACATGATCGACGCGATCCCAGGCGAAATCGCCCAGCAACCGCTCGAGCTTGCCCTCCATCGCCTTGAGGCGGCTGTAATGACGCAGCCGCGATCGCAGCGGCGCACCCGCCACGCGCGGCTGCGCGGGATCGATCTCCCACGGATGGAAATAGAATACCGCCGGATGCTTCGCCTCGCCCTTGTGGCCGGCATTGACCTGGCGGATCGCCCATCGGCTGAAGCGATAGGGCAGCAGC
>CAXTBZ010000038.1:0-24239 GCA_964242855.1 uncultured Sphingomonadaceae bacterium | reverse complement strand
CCCCCTCGACCGCCGCCGGCGCCTCCGCCGCAGAACAATACGGCCTCGGAAACGCGCTCAGCCAAGGCGGCGTGATCTCGTGGACAGTGTTCATCCTGCTCACGCTCTCGCTGTTCATCTCGCTGTTCATCCTGCTCTCCAAGTGGTGGGAGCAGCAGAAGATTATCAACCAAGCCAAGCATGTGCGCGCCGCCTTCTGGAGCGCGCCGAACCTGCGCGATGCCGCGACCAAGCTCGACAAGAACTCCGCCTACCGCCAGATCGTCGACGACGGCCTTCTCGCCGAAGACCAGCATGTGAAGCTGACCGATCCGATCGACCAGCACGAGTGGATCAACAACTCGATTGCACGTTCGACCCAGTCGATCGGCGCCAAGCTCTCGGGCGGTTTGCCGTTCCTTGCGACCGTCGGTTCGGTGGCACCCTTCGTTGGTCTCTTCGGTACGGTCATCGGCATCTATCGCGCGCTGATCGCGATCGGCGCCGCTGGCCAGGCCTCGATCGACAAGGTCGCGGGCCCTGTCGGCGAGGCGCTGATCATGACCGCGCTCGGCCTCGTCACCGCCGTTCCGGCCGTGCTCGCCTACAACTGGCTGCTGCGTCGTAACAAGGTGATCATGGAAGGCCTCGTCGCGTTCGCCAACGACATCCATGGTTACATGGTTTCGGGCGGTGCGGTGCGTCCCTCCTTCGGCACCGTGAAGACGGCGCCGACCAAGGTCGCGGCGACCGCTTCGGGCGTGACCACCAAGGCCTGATCTCGGCTGACGCCGCGGCTTCCGCCTTCGGGCAAGGGGCCGCGGCTGCAGCGGAGACGTCCGGCCGCTGAGTACAGGCGCCGGGGCTTCGGCATCGGATTAGAATAGGACCGAACTTCATGTCCATGAGTGTAGGCGGCGAAAGCGGCGAAGACGCCCCCATGTCGGACATCAACACGACGCCGCTCGTCGACGTCATGCTGGTGCTTCTCATCATCTTCCTGATCACCGTTCCCGTCGTGATCCAAACGGTCCCGCTGAAACTTCCGACCGTGCGCAACGAGCCCACCACGACCAAGCCGCAGAACGTGAACCTCTCGGTCAAGGCCGATGGGGCGGGCAATTGTCAGGTGTTCTGGGGAACCGAGAAGGTCAGCTCGAAGGAGCTGCTCGATCGCTCGGTTCAGCGGTTGAAGGACGAGATCGCCAAGGTTGGCGGCCCGGCCAACGTGACCCCGGACAATCTGCCCGAGGCGCACATCCGCGGCGACATCAACACGCCTTACAAATGTGTGGGCGGCGTGGTGACGACGCTGAGCAATGCGGGATTCCTGAAGGTCGGCTTCATTTCCGAGCCGCTCGGGCCGAGCACATGAGCCTGATGGTATCTGAGATTCTGGAGTAATTCACGATGGCAATGTCTGCAGGCACCGCCGAAGGCGAGCCCATGATGGACATCAACACGACGCCGCTCATCGACGTCATGCTGGTGCTGCTCATCATGTTCATCATCACCATTCCGCCGCAGACCCATGCCGTGAAGCTGGATCTGCCGGTGCCCAACAACAACCCGCCGCCGCTCGTCCTGCCGACCAAGAACACGATCTCGACCGATGCGGCCGGCAGCGTCTTCTGGAACGGCCAGCCACTCCCGGCGGGTGACGCCGGCATGGTGACGCTTCGCCAGTATATCGACCTTACCAAGAACCTGCCCGACGAGCCCGAGCTGCATTTGCTGCCGGACCCGTACACGCGCTACGATGTCATCGACAACATCCTGGCAGTCGTGAAGAAGAGCCAGGTCGGCAAGTTCGGCTTCGAAGGCAATGAGCGCTACCAGAACTCGTTCTGATCCGCCGAACATAAGCTAATCGAAGGGCGGCTCCGATGTCGGAGCCGCCCTTCTCTTTTGTGTCTCTGCTAGGAGACCCGATCGCTGCTCAAGCGGCGGGATCGAATACTAACGCGAGGCTCAGCCCTCGTCTTCGGCAGACACGTCGGCGCCTGTCGCCGACCGCTCGAAATAGGGTTCGACTTCGCCGCTGAGCTTGATCGTGATCGGGTTGCCCTTGCGATCGAGCGACTTGCCCGCGGCGACCTTGATCCAGCCTTCGGACACGCAATATTCCTCGACGTTGGTCTTCTCGACCCCGTTGAAGCGGATGCCGACCCCGCGGGAAAGGACCTCCGGATCGTAGAGCGGGTTGCGCGGGTTTACGGACAGGCGGTCGGGAGGGGTGTCGCTCATGATGCTTCCGATGACATTGGTTGGAGGCGCTGATAGCGGGTGCTCGCGCCTTTTCCAATGCGTCCGTTCGCCACCCCGCCGCCCTTCCCCGATCGGTGACCCCTTGCTAAGGCGGCGCGACTCTTTGCCATTGCAGTACAGGATACGCTCATGACCGCCACCGGACAGGACACTCTCGGCACGCGTGACAGCCTGGATGTCGGCGGCAAGACCATCCACTTCTATTCGCTGGATAAAGCCGCGGCGAAGGTCGGCGACATCTCGCGCCTGCCGTTCTCGATGAAGGTGCTGCTCGAGAACCTGCTCCGCTTCGAGGACGGCACGACCGTGACCGTCGCCGACATCGAGGCGATGGTGAAGTGGCTCGCCGACAAGACCAGCGAGCGCGAGATCCAGTACCGCCCGGCGCGCGTGCTGATGCAGGATTTCACCGGCGTGCCCTGCGTCGTCGATCTGGCGGCAATGCGCGATGCGATGAACGCGCTCGGCGGCGATGCGCAGAAGATCAATCCGCTGGTGCCGGTGCATCTCGTGATCGATCACTCGGTGATGGTCGACGAGTTCGGCACACCCAAGGCGTTCGAGGACAATGTCGAGCTGGAGTATCAGCGCAATTCGGAGCGCTACGAGTTCCTGAAGTGGGGCAGCAAGGCGCTCGACAATTTCAAGGTGGTGCCGCCCGGCACCGGCATCTGCCACCAGGTGAACCTCGAGCATATCGCGCAAGCGGTGTGGACCAGCGTGGACGATGCCGGCGAGACGGTGGCTTATCCTGATACCTGCGTTGGCACCGACAGCCACACCACGATGGTCAATGGTTTGGGCGTGCTCGGCTGGGGCGTCGGCGGGATCGAGGCCGAGGCGGCAATGCTCGGCCAGCCGGTCTCGATGCTGATTCCCGAGGTCGTCGGCTTCAAGCTGACCGGTGAGTTGCAGGAGGGCATCACTGCCACCGATCTCGTCCTCACCGCCACCCAGATGCTGCGCGCGCGCGGCGTCGTCGGCCGCTTCGTCGAGTATTTCGGGCCGGGGCTGGCGAGCCTCAGCCTCGCCGATCGCGCGACGCTCGCCAACATGGCGCCCGAATATGGCGCGACCTGCGGCTTCTTCGGTATCGACGAGAAGACGCTCGACTATATGCGCCTGACCGGCCGCGAGGAGGAGCAGATCGCGCTGACCGAGGCCTATGCCAAGAAGCAGGGCCTGTGGCTGTCGGCCGGCATGCCCGATCCGGTGTTCACCGACACGCTCGAGCTCGACATGACCAGCGTGGTGCCGTCGCTCGCCGGCCCCAAGCGCCCGCAGGACAAGGTCGCGCTCACCGAAGTCGACGACAGCTTCAATGCCGATCTGATCAAGACGTACAAGCACGAGACGCCGCGGAGCGCTGCGGTCGATGGCGCCGGGCACGACATCACCGACGGCGACGTGGTGATCGCGGCGATCACCAGTTGCACCAACACGTCGAACCCCTCCGTGCTGGTCGCCGCCGGGCTTGTCGCGCGCAAGGCGCATGCGCTCGGCCTCAAGCCCAAGCCGTGGGTCAAGACCAGCCTCGCGCCGGGCAGCCAGGTGGTGACTGACTATCTGGTCAAGTCCGGCCTGCAGAGCGATCTCGACGCGATCGGATTTAATCTGGTGGGCTATGGCTGCACCACCTGCATCGGCAATTCGGGGCCGCTGGCGGAGCCGATCTCGGCGGCGATCAACGGCAACGATATCGTCGCGGCATCGGTGCTCTCGGGCAACCGCAACTTCGAGGGACGCGTCTCGCCGGACGTGCGCGCCAACTTCCTGGCGTCACCGCCGCTCGTCGTCGCCTATGCGCTGAAGGGCACCGTCACCACCGATTTCGTGGCGACCCCGATCGGCCAGGCGAGCGACGGCCACGACGTGTATCTGAAGGACATCTGGCCGAGCAACGCCGAGGTGCGCGCGACGATGGACGCCAACATCGATCGCGGCATGTTCACCGCGCGCTATTCCAAGGTCTTCACCGGCGACGCGAAGTGGCAGGCGATCGACGTCATCGGATCGGACACTTATGCGTGGAACCCGGTTTCCACCTACGTGGCCAATCCGCCCTATTTCGAGGGCATGGGGATGACGCCCAAGGCGGTCGAGGACATCGTCGACGCGCGGCCGCTGGCGATCTTCGCCGACTCGATCACCACTGATCACATCTCGCCGGCAGGATCGATCAAGGCCGACAGCCCGGCGGGCCGCTTCCTGAACGAGCACCAGGTCTCGCGCGCCGACTTCAACTCCTACGGATCGCGGCGCGGCAATCATGACGTGATGATGCGCGGCACCTTCGCCAACATCCGCATCAAGAACGAGATGGTGCCGGGCGTCGAGGGCGGCATGACGAAATATGTGCCGACCGGCGAGATCGAGGCGATCTACGACGCGGCGATGCGCTACAAAGCCGAGGGCACGCCGCTGGTCGTGATCGCGGGCAAGGAATATGGCACCGGCTCATCGCGCGACTGGGCGGCCAAGGGCACCACGCTGCTCGGCGTGCGCGCGGTGATCACCGAAAGCTTCGAGCGCATCCACCGCTCCAACCTGGTCGGCATGGGCGTGCTGCCGCTGCAGTTCGCCGACGGCGTCGACCGCAAGACGCTTGGTCTTGACGGCTCGGAGACCTTCACGATCACCGGCGTCGCCGAACTCCGCCCGCGCCAGGCTGTGACCGTTCAGATGACCCGCGCTGATGGCACACAGGAAAGCTTCCAGACGCGCTGCCGTATCGATACGGTCAACGAGCTGGAATATTTCCTCAACGGCGGCATCCTCCCCTACGTGCTGAGGAAGCTGGCGGCGTAGGGAGCTGGCGTACGCCGGCGGAGGCGCCGGTCACCAGGGTACGGTCCGGCCGAAGCGGTCCAGATACTCGAGGCCGGCACGTCCGCGCTTCCCGATCAGCAGGTCTGCCAGGACCGGCGCGCTTTCCTCGAGGCTGTACGGCGCATCTGCGCCGCCGAGATCGGTGCGGATCCAGCCCGGCGCAAGCAACAGCATCGCGCGCCTGCTGCTTGCCTCGCGTGCGGCGAAGCCCTGCATGGACATATTGAGCGCGGCCTTGCTGGCTCGATAAAGGTCGCCAATCCCATTGCTGTTATTGGCGATGCTACCCTGTCCTGACGACATAGCGCCGATCAACCCGTCGGTCGGCACAAGATCGTGAAGCGCTTCGATCACGCGCATCGGGCCGAGCACATTTGTGATCATCACCCGCACGAACTCTTCGGTCGTGATCGAGCCGAGATGCGCACTCTGGACCGTTCCAGCACTTCCCGCATTGACGAGCAGCATGTCGATACATCGTCCGGACAGGCGGGCACGCAGCGCCTCGATCTGCCGTATGTCGTCGATGTCGAGCTGCTCGACCTCCGCACGGTCGGCATGGGTCGCCAGCTCGTGCATCGCGGTCGGCTTTTCGCCTCGCACCGTGCCGATAACAGTCCAATCTCGGTCCAGAAACTCCGCGGCGAGTGCATGGCCGATGCCGCGCGATGCACCGACTATGAGGATGGTGGGCATGTCGACTGGGCTCCGAAACGTCAGCGGGCTGCCCCATCAGATTCATTCCCATGCGTCGTATCAAACCGCGCCTCGCCGATCGCACCCGGATTGCGCCGGATAAAGCGGGCGAGCGCCAGGCCGCCGCCGATCGTCGCCAGCAGCACCATGCCGAGCAGCACCCAGTCGATCGTCTCCATGCGGAAGCCGTAATTGCGCGCGAGGAGCAGCACCGCGCCTGCCGCGAGGATCGCGAAGGTGCCGGTGACGAAGATCGCGCCGACTCCGCCAAGCGTGGCGCTGCGGCTGGTCGGCAGGCCGTGCGGCTGCTCGCTCACGCCTTCAGCGCCTTTTCTAGTTCGGCCTTGGACATGCGCGAACGTCCCTTGATGTTTTGCTTCTTCGCCTGTTCGTAGAGCGCAGCCTTGGTCTCGCCCGCGCCGTGTTTGCCGGTGTCGCGGTAGCGGGCGGACTTCTTCGCCACATCGTCGGGTTGGGCGGAATATTGCTTGCCCTTGGCGGTGTCGGCGCGCTTGCGGGCGGTGGAGCGGCGATATTCCTCGTCGCTGAGTGCATCGCGCGCCTTCTTGGGCAGATAGCGTTCATGCGTGTCGCCGCTCTTCGCGCCCGATTTGGTGCCCCACTCCTCCTCGGCCCATTGGTGGAGCGAGTTGTCCTTGTCCTTCTCGCCGGTGTAGCCGCCGCCGGCCTTCTTGTACTCGGCGACGGCGAGCTGCGCCTTGCGAGCCGACCACTGGCCCTTCTCGCCGCCCTTGGTGCCGGCGGTGACCTTCTTCTTGACCTTTTCCCAGAGCTTGGGATCGTTGCGTTCGGCGGTTTCGGACACGTCCAGTCTCCTTCTTGCCGGTACGAACGCTCAAGCGTCGCTTTGGCTCACCGCCTCGCTCAGCCAAGGTGGCAGGATCGGACGCGCGTCGACAGAGCCGAGCTTTATGCTTGCGCCACCACGCAGCTGCTCGACGCGCACCAGCGCCACTGCGAGGCCGAGAGCGGGGTACCAGGCGCGCGCCGCCTCGCCGGGATCGCCATCGACCGCGCAAACCACCAGCCGGCGGTTGACCTTCTGCCGCCAGTTCATCCGCGCGGTGTTTTCCTGCCCGACGTAGCAGCCTTTGGTGAAGCTCACGCCGTTCAGCTCGATGGCGTTGGCCTCGAGCCAGAGCGTCTTGTCGGTGCCGAGTTCGGCCGCGCCCTCTGCTACGCCATGACGCAGGCGATGCGTGCGCCACGCGAGATCGGCGGTGTCGGAGCCGGCGTCGCCAGCGGGCGCCAGCCAGCGGCGGCCGAGCGCCGGCAGGCGCGGATCGTTTTCGCCCTCGGCCGACCAGTGCACCGCCAGCGTCTCATCGCGCGCGACCGTTATCGGGCGGCGCAGACGGTACATGGAAAACCGCTTCGCCAGCGCATCGGCCTGGTCCGCCTCGCAATCGACGAGAACGTCGGCGCTCGCCTCAGTTTGGGCGGGCCAGAGGATGAAATCCCACTGTGCCTTGCCCTGTGCGGTGAGCAGCCCGGCCCAGATCGGCCGCCCCTCGGCCAGCAGCGCGATGTCATTTGTGACGAGGCCCTGCAGGAAGCCGGCGACGTCCTGGCCCGAAAGACGGATCAATCCGCGGCTCGCGAGGCGGGTGGCTGTACTCATCCGAGGAAAATAGGGCGGCCGGGCGGGAAGCGGAAGGTCACCCCGCCGTATCGAACTGCAGCTTGGCGAGGCGCGCGTACAAGCCTGAGCCTGCGAAGAGCTCCTCGTGAGTGCCATGCTCGACGATGCGGCCCGCTTCCATCACCACGATGCGGTCCGCCTGGCGGACGGTGGCGAGGCGGTGCGCAATCACCATCGTGGTGCGCCCCTTCATCAGCCGGTCGAGCGCGTCCTGAACCAGCCGCTCGCTCTCGGCATCGAGCGCGGAAGTCGCCTCGTCGAGCAGCAGCAGCGGCGCGTCGCGAAGCAGTGCGCGTGCGATCGCCACGCGCTGGCGCTGGCCGCCCGACAGGCGCGCGCCGCCTTCGCCGAGGAAGGTGTCGAGACCCTCGGGCAGTGCGCGCAGGAAAGTCGCCGCGTTCGCCGCCTCCGCCGCCGCCCAGAGCGCCGCATCGTCCGCCTCCCAGCGGCCATAGCGCAGATTGTCGCGAGCGGACGCGCCGAATATCACCGTATCCTGCGGCACCATCGCGATACGGCGGCGGATCGCCTCGGGATCGACCTCGGTCAGCGGCACGCCGTCGAGCAGCACCCGGCCGCCCTGCGGATCGTAGAAGCGCTGGGCGAGTGCCAGCAGCGTCGACTTGCCGGCCCCCGACGGGCCGACCACCGCCACCGTCTGGCCCGGCGGGATGTCGAGCGTGAACCCATCCAGCGCGGCAACGTCGGGGCGGGTGGGATAGCGGAAGGTGACGTCGTCGAAGCGCAGGTGGCCCTCGGCGGGTTCGGGCAGCAGGCGCGGGTGTGCAGGTGCGCGGATCTCGGCGCGCTCGGAAAGCAGCTCGTCCAGCCGGCTGGCAGCGCCGGCACCGCGCAGCAGATCGCCATAAACCTCGGCGAGTGAGCCGAAAGATCCCGCGACGATGCCGCAGGTCGCGACGAAGGCGGTGATCGCGCCACCTGACATGCGCCCGCTGGCGACATCGAGCGCGCCTTCCCACAGGATCAGCACGATCGCGCCGAAGAACAGCCCGATGATCATGCCCGTCATGATCGCGCGCAAGCCAATGCGGCGCTTGGCGGCGGCGAACACGGCTTCGGCGGCGGCGCGGAAGCGGCTCGCCTCGCGCGCCTCTTGGTTGAAGGCCTGAACGATCTTCATCGCGCCTAGCGTCTCGGTGGCGCGCGCGCCGACTTCGGCGATCTTGTCCTGCGAATTGCGCGAGAAGTTGCGGACCCGGCGGCCCAGCAGGATCACCGGCAGCAGCACCAGCGGCATCCCGATCACCATCATGCCTGCGAGCTTGACCGAAAGCGTGAACAGGAAGGCGACGCCGCCGATCATCGTGAAGGTGGAGCGCAGCGCGACCGACACCGTTGTGCCGACCACCTGTTCGATCAACGCGGTGTCCGACGTGAGGCGGGAGGCGATCTCCGACGGGCGGTTCTCCTCGAAGAAGCGCGGGCTGAGCGTCAGCAGGTTCTGCTGCACCTCGACACGCAGGTCCGCCACCACGCGTTCGCCGATCCAAGAGACGAACCAGAAGCGCGTCGCCGTCGCCAGCGCGAGCACCGCCACGATCATCAGCAGGTAATGGAACGAGGTGGTCACGCCGTGCGGATCGACGCCCGACGAGAAGCCCCGATCGATCACCCGCTTGAGGCCGTAGGGAATGCCGAGCGTGCCGAGCGAGGAGACACACAGCGCCGCGAACGCCGACGCGATATGGCCGGGGTAACGCAGCGCGCGTTTCCACACGATGCCGAGATTGCCGATCCGGCGCTGCTTGGGGTCGGTCGGGGGGGCGGCTTTGGTGGGTGCACGGGCCATGCGCGGCGGGTAGCACCGGCGCGTGCCGGGCTCAATGCATGGCTGCGCTGCGCTGCAAGGTGCATCACTGGCATACGAGGGCCGGCATCCCTATTTTGCAGGTGCGAAGGGCGCACGATGCGTTAGAAGCCTTTCGAGCCTTTCGGTGCTAGCGTGGGCCTGCCGGCGCTTCGGAGATAAGATTTGCTGTACGACGCCTATGAGATGCAGAAATCCTGGATGTCCGGCGCGAGCCTGATGGCCAATATGGGCGCCGAGTGGCTGCAGAACCCGGCCAATCCGCTCGGCAAGACTGGTTTTGGGCCGATGATCGCCTCCGGGCTTGATGTCTTCGCCCACGCATCGCAGCCGCGCGGCAAGCCGGGGTTCGGTTTTGAGGAGACGGTGGTCGACGGCAAAACGGTCACGGTGTTCGAGGAAATCGTGTTGCGCAAGCCGTTCGGGCAACTCAAGCGCTTCCGCAAGGAGGGCATCGAAGGGCAACCCAAGCTGCTGATCGTGGCGCCGATGTCCGGCCACTACGCCACCCTGCTGCGCGGCACGGCCGAGCGGCTGATCGGCCAGTACGACGTCCACATCACCGATTGGCGCGATGCCAAGATGGTGCCGGTCAGCGCCGGGCGCTTCGATCTCGATGACTATATCGATTATGTCATCGCCTTCCTCGAAGAGATCGGGCCCGGCGCGCATGTGCTGGCGGTCTGCCAGCCGTCGGTCCCGGTCTACGCCGCGGTCTGCCTGATGAACGCGGACAAGAACCCGTGCCGGCCCGCGACGCTCACCATGATGGGCGGCCCGATCGACACGCGCGAGGCGCCGACCGCGGTCAACACCGTCGCCACCCAGCGCCCCAAGGCCTGGTTTGAGCAGAACGTGATCGCCACCGTCCCCTATTTCTACCCGGGCGCCGGGCGGAAGGTGTATCCCGGTTTCCTCCAGCTCACCGGCTTCATGGCGATGAACCTCGGCAACCACATGATGAGCCACTACAAGATGTTCAATCATCTGGTAGCGGGCGACGGCGACAGTGCCGACTCCACGAAGGCGTTCTACGAGGAGTATCGCTCGGTCTGCGACATGACCGAGGAATTCTACCTCCAGACGATCCAGGACGTGTTCCAGCAGCACAAGCTGCCCAAGGGCGAACTCACCCATCGCGGGCGCAAGGTCGATCCCGGTGCGATCACCGACACTGCAATCCTGGCGATCGAGGGCGAGCGCGACGATATCTCGGGTGTTGGCCAGACCAAGGCGGCGCTCAGCATCGCGACGAGCCTGCCGGATGCCAAGAAGAAGTATTTCCTCGCCGAGCAGGTCGGCCATTACGGCATCTTCAACGGCCGCCGCTGGCGCGACGAGATCGCGCCCGTGCTCGAGCAGTGGATCGCGGAGCATGGCGCCTGAGGCCGATCGTCGCGCGGCGCTGAGTCAACGCTGATGGCCGCCCCGCTGGTGCGGCTCGCTGCGCGGATCGAGCGCTGGCCGGTTGCAGGCGCGTTCGTCATCGCACGCGGCGCCAAGACCGAGGTCGACGTCGTTGTCGCCACCGTAGCTGAAGAGGAGCGGCGCGGGCGTGGCGAGGCCACCGCGATCTACTATCATGGCGAGACGGCCGAGAGCGTGCGCGAGCAGATCCTAGCTATGACGGGTGCGGTCGCAGAAGGTGCGAGCCGCACCGATCTGCTGACGCTGATGCCGCGCGGGGCGGCGCGCAATGCCATCGACGCGGCGCTCTGGGAGCTCGACGCGCGGCGCTGCGGGCTGCCGGTGTGGCGGCTGGCAGGGCTGGCCGAGCCGCGCCCGCTGGTCACCTGCTTCACGATTTCGCTTGGCGATCCGGCGCGGATGGAGGCGGACGCTCGCGCGACGGCGGGTAAATATCCGCTGCTGAAGCTCAAGCTGGCCGGCGAGGGCGATGTCGAACGCGTTGCGGCGGTGCGGCGCGGTGCGCCAGGCGTGCGGCTGGTGGTCGACGCCAACGAGGCGTGGACTGGCCGCGATGTGGCGGCAGAGGCAGCGGCGCTGCTGCCGTTCGGGGTCGAGCTGATCGAGCAGCCGGTGCGTGCCGGCGAGGATCACCTGCTCGATGGCGTGCGCTCGCCGATCCCGCTCTGCGCCGACGAAAGCTGCCAGGATCGCGCCGATCTCGCGCGCTGCAAGGGGCGCTACCAGGCGGTCAACATCAAGCTCGACAAGGCGGGCGGCCTCACCGAAGCGCTGGCGCTGGCCAAGGACGCACGCGCCGCCGGGCTGAAACTAATGGTCGGCTGCATGCTATCGACCTCGCTCGGCGTCGCCCCGACGTTTCTGGCGGCGCAAGGGGCCGAGTGGGTCGACCTCGACGGGCCGCTACTGCTCGCCCGCGACCGCGCGCACGGCTTCCGCTTCGAACGCGGCAAGATGTGGAACGCCGCGCCGACCCTGTGGGGGTGAGCGGCATGGGCGCCGTTCCGTCGCTCGACAAGCACCTCGAACGGCTGCCGGCCGTCGCCTAGCCAACGGCTACACGCCGGATCGATGGTCGTGGATCGAAGACGCTCGGCCTTGCACCAGCAACTTGGCCTCCGTTCACGTTTACTTGAGGAGGTTTGCTAATGCCGTGATGCTGGCGACCTGATCAAGGATTAGCCGAGCCGGCTCTCAACGCCGATGTCAAAATACCGCCGCGATTTATGGTGATATACAGGGCGAAGCTCGGTATGGACTTAGCGCTGCTTCGGGGGGATCACATGGCTATTTGGAACAGGTTCGGCTCTCGTCTAAATCGCGCGACGCTAATGCGCTCCAACGACTTCGCCCAACAGGTTCCGTTTGCCGACCTGGAAAGCCGCCGGGATCGATCGGGCGCTCAGGCAGGACTAGTGGACTCAGCCCCCGCGCTCGTCCCGATGAGCCTCGCCAACGCGTCCAGCATTGCGGTCCGCGCGATGAAGAGCGGGGCACTCAGCAAGCTCGATACGCAGCTTGCCTCGCTCTACTATTCGCATTCGAGTCAAGCGGTTGGCATGTCCGCCTTCACCTCGAGCGTTAGCCAGTTCGCCAACTCGATTACTGCAGACGGCAAGTATGTGCTCGTCGATGCCACGGCTAAAAACGGCAACGGCGCGGCTCTTCTCAGCCAGCTAAAGGCGCTCGGCGTCCAAGGTGGCAGCAGCTACGGAGCGGTCGCTTCGGGCTGGGTCCCCACCTCCAGCATCGCGGCGCTAGCTGCCACGAGCGACCTTGCCTTCGCGCGCGAATCGGCGTTCACCGCCAGCACCGGGGCGGTCACCACCCAGGCCGACCATGCCGAGGCAGCGGACACCGCGCGATCGACCTACGGCGTGACCGGCGCAGGCCTGCGCGTCGGCGTCATCTCGGACAGCTTCAATGCCGACTACGGGCGCGGCGGCAGCGATACGATGTATACCGACATCGCCAGCGGCGACCTCCCGACCGACACCACCATCCTCCAGGATTACAACAATGGTGAGGACGAGGGGCGTGGCATGGCGCAGCTCGTCCATGACATCGCACCGGGCGCCAGCATCGATTTCGCGAGCGGCGACTACGGACAGGCCGGCTTTGCCAACAACATCGTCGCGCTTGCCAATGCGGGCGACAAGGTCATCGTCGACGATCTGCTGTACATCGACGAGCCATCTTATCAGAACGGCGTTATCGCCCAAGCCGTGAACAAGGTCGCGGCGCAAGGCGTGAGCTATTTTGCAGCCGCCGACAATAATGGCGCGCAAGGATACGAGGGAAGCTGGGTAGCCGGCGCGGCGACGACGCTGAACGGGAACACCTACACAGTAATGAACTTCGCGCCCGGGCAGGATTACCTGACGGTCACCGATCCAGCCGACTCCTACATCAATCTCCAGTGGGACTCGCCTGCCGCATCGGCGGGGGGCGCTGGCTCACCGAACGACCTCGATCTATACCTCGTAGACTCGACCGGCGCCGTGGTGGCTTCGGGCACGTCGAACAACATCGGCGGCGATCCGAGCGAGACCCTGTACACAGGCGGATTGGCGGCAGGCACCTACAAGCTCTATGTAGGGCTCGCGAGCGGTGCGGCGCCCGGCGATATCCGTGTCGTTGCCATCGGTAACGGAAGAGATATCGCGCTCGGCAGCGTGGCGTCGAACACCAATAACGGCACCATGTACGGCCATACCGCCGCAGACGGGACGATCGCAGTCGGTGCGGCGTCCTTCGCAGATACGCCAGCGGCCGGCGTAAACCCGCCGGTATCCGAATATTACTCCTCGCGCGGCGTGGACCACGTCCTGTTCGCAGACGACGGTACGCGGCTCGCCGCTCCGCACGACGGCAGGGTCGCGCTCACCGGCGTGGATGGCGGCAACACGACGTTCTTCGGCTACGATTCGGCCGACGATGCTGACACGCTGCCCAATTTCTACGGCACGTCGGCGGCGGCACCCGACGTCGCGGCGGTCGCGGCACTGATGCTGGAGGCCCGTTCGACGCTGACCCCGGGGGACGTTCGCAACCTGCTGCAGGACTCAGCGATCCCGATGGCTGATGTTCTAACCAGCGGATCGGGCCTGATCCAGGCAGACAAGGCCGTCGGCTTCGCCGAAACACTCACGATTGCGAACGGCCAGCAGACGACCCTGAAGGGCACGCATCTTGGCGATACGATCAATGGCGGCAGCGGCGCCGACATCCTCGATGGGCAAGGCGGTGCTGACACGATGTCCGGCGGCGCGGGTAACGACACCTACTATGTCGACAACAGCGCCGACAAGGTTATCGAGTCGTCCACCGGGGGCGCGGACACCGTCTATGCCTCAGCCAGCTTCTCGCTCACCGGGCAATATATCGAAACCCTGACGCTGACCGGCAGCGCCAACATCAACGCGACTGGCAACAGTCAGGTCAACACGCTGAACGGGAATGCCGGCAACAACGTCCTGAACGGCGGGGCGGGCGCAGATACGATGGCGGGAGGTGCCGGCGACGACACCTATTATGTCGACAACAGCGCCGACAAGGTCATCGAGGCGGGTAGCGGAGGCACCGATACGGTCTACGCCACCGCGAGCTTTTCACTGGCAGGGCAATATGTCGAGAAGCTGGCTCTGACCGGTACTGGCAACATCAACGCCACAGGTAACAGCCAGGCCAACACGCTGGTTGGAAATTCCGGCAACAACGTGCTCGACGGCAAGGCTGGCGCCGACGTGATGAGCGGCGGCACAGGCGACGACACCTATTATGTGGACAATGTCGGTGACAACGTCGTCGAGACCAGCGCGAACGGCGGCAACGACAAGATATTCTCTTCGGTGAGTTACAGCTTGTCGGGCCGCAATATCGAGACGCTGACGCTTACTGGTACGGCTGACACAAATGCGACCGGCAACAACTCTGCCAACATCCTGGTGGGCGACAGTGGCGCAAACATACTGGATGGGAAGAGTGGGAGCGACACACTGACCGGTGGTGCCGGAAAAGACGACTTCCTGTTCGACACCAGCCTGGGGACCGGCAACGTCGATACTATTACCGACTTCTCGCTCGGCAACGACCTCATCGAGCTGGATCGTTCGATCTTCAAGGCGATTACAGCCGACGGAGCATTGGCTTCCGGCGCCTTCTACTCAGGTACCGCCGCGCACGACGCGGACGACCGCATCATCTACAACAGCGCAACCGGCGACATCTTCTACGATGCCGACGGCAACGGTGCCGGCAAGCAGGTGGCATTCGCCCACGTAACGGCCGGACTAGCACTCAGCGCCAGCAGCTTCAGCGGCGTCAACACACTCGGGTGAGGCGCGCGGGAGAGCGCCTCATCGGACATCGCTGCACCTGGATGCCGCTTATGGCACCCGCCATGAACGGCACGCGGCCGGTAAGCCTCGCCTAGTTCTCAGATCGCCGCCTGGCTCACCAACTTGGCGACAAGGTAGGCGTCCAGCGCGTCAGCGCCGCCTTCGGTGCCGTAGCCGCTGTCCTGCACCCCGCCGAAGGGTAGTTCGGGCAGCGCGAGGCCGAGATGGTTGATCGAGATCATGCCGGCCTCGACGCGATCGCCGATCGCCTGGACCGTGGCTGCCGATCGGGCAAAGGCATAGGCGGCGAGCCCGAACGGCAGCCGGTTGGCCTCCGCGATCGCCTCGTCGGCGGTGGAGAAGCGGTTGATGACCGCGACCGGGCCGAACGGCTCCTCGTTCATGATCCTCGCCTCCACCGGCACATCGACCAGCACCGAGGGCTCGAAGAAGTTGCCGCGGTTGCCGATGCGATTGCCGCCGGCAAGCAGCTTGCCGCCGCGCTCCACCGCATCCTGGATCAGCGCCTCGACCGCGGGGATGCGGCGATCATTGGCGAGCGGCCCCATCTGCGTGGCCGCGTCCATGCCGTCGCCGACCTTCACCTTGGCGATGGTCTCGACGAAGGTCTCGACGAAGGGATCAAAGGCGCCGTCCTGGATCAGGAAGCGCGTCGGTGAGACGCAGACCTGCCCGGCATTGCGCGTCTTGAACATCGCCATAGTCTTGGCGGTGGCGGCAACATCGACGTCGTCGAACACCAGCACTGGGGCGTGGCCGCCCAGTTCCATCGTCGCCCGCTTCATGTGCTCGCCGGCGAGCGCTGCCAGCTGCTTGCCGACCGCGGTCGATCCGGTGAACGACATCTTGCGGATGATCGGGTGTGCGATCAGGTAGGAGGAGATCTCTGCCGGCACCCCGAAGACGAGGTTGACGACGCCGGCCGGAACGCCTGCATCGGCAAAAGCGCGGAACAGCTCGGCGCAGGAGGCGGGCGTTTCCTCCGGCCCCTTGACGATGATCGAGCAACCGGCGGCAAGCGCGGCGGAGACCTTGCGGACCGCCTGGTTGATCGGGAAGTTCCACGGCGTGAAGGCCGCGACGGGGCCGACCGGCTCCTTCACCACCAGCTGATGCACGCCCGGAGCGCGCGCCGGGATGATGCGGCCATAGCCGCGGCGGCCTTCCTCGGCGAACCATTCGATGATGTCGGCTGATGCCATCGCCTCGGCCTTGGCATCGCCCAGCGGCTTGCCCTGCTCCTGCGTCATCAGCGGCGCGATCGCCTCGGCACGCTCGCGCATCAGCCCGGCCGCCTTGCGCATGATCTTTGCGCGCTCAAAGGCCGAGACGGCACGCCATGCCGTGAAGCCCTTGTCGGCCGCGGCAAGAGCACGGTCGAGGTCGGCGATGCCCGCCTTCGCCAGGCTGCCGATGCGCTCGCCGGTCGCGGGGCTGACGACATCGATCGTCGCGCCGTCGGCCGCAGGCGCCCACGCGCCATCGATGAAGAGCGAAGTGTCGTGGTAAGTCATGTGCGCTTTTTCCAGTTTCCAGGAGCGTTCGGGAGGTCGACGGGATCGGCATGTGAGATAGGCCGGTAGCGGGACATGGCAAGCGCTCAACCACAGCGTGGCGAATCGCCGTGCAGAACCCATGCAAGCTCGCCTCAGCGAACGAGCCGCACAGTGCGCTAATTGGATGCCACGGCGCGCCGATCCGGCTAGCGTGTCGCCATGGACTTCTTCCTCCTCCTTCTGCTTCTCCTGCTGGCGGCGATCATCCTGCTGCAGGTCGCCCGGCGCTTGGCGCTGCCCTATCCGGCCATGCTCGCTGCAGCCGGCGTTGTTGTCGCGCTCATCCCCGGCACGCCCGATCTCCCGATCGATCCGGAGGTCGCGCTGGCGATCTTCATCGCGCCCGCGCTGGTCGATGCGGCGTTCGACTTCCCGATCGGCACGGCGCGCCGCTACTGGGCGCCGCTGGTGACCTTCGCCGTCATCGGTGTTTTGGTGACGACGATGCTGGTGGCGTGGCTCGGCTGGGCGCTGGCCGGTCTCCCGATCGCGGCCGCGATAGCGCTGGGCGCGATCGTGGCGCCGCCGGATGCGGCCGCCGCCACCGCCGTGCTCAACGCGGTTTCGATCCCGCGCAACACCGATGCCGTGCTTAAGGGCGAGAGCCTGTTCAACGATGCGACTGCCCTGCTGCTGTTCAGCGGCGCGCTGGCGGTGCAGTCCGAAGGCGGCCTCGATCTCAGCGTCGGCATCCATCTCGCGCTGGCGGTGCCAGGTGGCATCGTACTCGGCATCCTGGGCGGGATCGCGGCGATATGGGCGAACCGCTTCGTCAGCGGCACGCTCGGCGGCAATCTGCTGCAGTTCGTCAACGCCTTCCTCATCTGGATCGTCGCGGAGCGGCTCGAGCTCTCGGCGGTGCTGTGCGTGGTCGCCTTCGCCATGACGATCGCGAGCAGTCGGGCGCCGGGATCGCCGCGGATGCGGGTCCATTCGTTCGCGGTGTGGGGATCGGTGGTGTTCGTGCTGAACGTCTTCGCCTTCCTGTTGATGGGAATGCAGGCCAAGACGATCCTGTCGACGATGCCGCCGGCATCATTCCGTCAGGATTCGGTGTTCGCGGGCGAAGTCATCGCCACCGTCATCGTGACGCGGATCGTGCTGGTCGTCGGGTACAACCGGGTGATCGCCTGGCGGCGGCGCAGGCGCGGCGATCCCGAACCGGCCACGCTGGCGCAGGGTGTGCTCGTCGGGTGGAGCGGCATGCGCGGGCTCGTGACGCTCGCAACGGCCTTCGCCTTGCCTGCAACCTTCCCGTATCGCGATCTGATCGTGTTGACCGCCTTCGGTGTCGTTCTGGCCACGCTCGTGGTGCAGGGGCTGACATTGGGGCCGTTGATCCGCGCGCTGGGCCTCGATCAGGCGCAGGCGCGTCTCAGCGAGCTTGCGGCCGCTCGCGTGGATCTTGCCGGAGCAGGCCTCGCCACGCTGGACGGCAAGAGCGGCGAGGAAGCGGGGCACCTGCGCCACGGCTACGAGATCATGCGCAGGGCAGCCGCCACCCCGCCGGACACGACGGCGGCACATCATCGGCGCGACTTGGGGCTCGCCGCGATCGCCGCCGAACGCCTCTCGCTCGAGGACCTTCGCCGCAGCCACGAGATCGGCGCGGGCACCTACAACCTGCTGCAGGAGGAGCTCGACTGGCGCGAACTCACCCTGCTGCCCGACGAGGAGCGGCAGATCGAGGAAAGCTGATCCGGCGCGGCGCATGGAACATCACGGCGCCAATGTTGGTATGATCCTGATGACACCGATCGCTCGGCGCAGCGCCGCTGGAACCCGTCCTTGAAGATCGATCCGGAGGAGCGCGGCGCGCTGCTGTCCCGCGCGCGGGCGCTAAAGATGGCGCGATCGGTCCACGCCTATGTGCGCGGCAACACCGGCCAATTCTACACCTGGCTGGCCGAGCTGCCGTCGGCGAAGCTGATCCCGTCCGGCCCGCCGATCTGGATCTGCGGCGACTGCCATCTCGGCAACCTCGGCCCGCTTGCCGACACCGAGCATAATGTCGATTTCCAGATCCGCGATCTCGATCAGTCGGTGATCGGCAATCCGGCGCTCGATCTGATCCGGCTCGGCCTCTCGCTCGAGACGGCGGCGCGGAGTTCCGATCTGCCGGGCGTCACCACTGCGAGGATGATCGAGGCGATGGCCAAGGGCTATGCGCAAGCGCTGGAGCCGCACGACGACGGCGTGGCCTCGCCCGAGCCCGAGGTCGTGCGTACGGTGCGCAAGGAAGCGTCGGCGCGTAGCTGGCGGCACCTCGCGATGGAGCGCATCAAGGATGAGGAGCCCGTGATCCCGCTCGGCAAGCGCTTCTGGGCGCTGGCCAAAGATGAGCGTCACGCTATCGACGAACTGTTCGAGGACGAGGCGGTGCGTGAACGCGCGCTCGATCTCGCGAGGGCGGGAAAGAAGGCGCGGCTGCGCGTCGTCGATGCGGCCTATTGGAAGAAGGGCTGCAGCTCGCTCGGCCATCTGCGTTTTGCGGTGCTGCTCGGCATCCGCCGCAAGGGCGAGAAGCAGGAGTATCTGGCGCTTGTCGACATCAAGGAAGCGCTGGCCCCGCTCGCCCCTATAGCGAAGAAGGCCATCATGCCGTCCGATCCGGCCGAACGGGTGGTCGCGGGTGCACTGGCGCTCTCGCCGAACCTCGGCGAGCGCATGATTTCGGCGCAGCTGCTTGGCCGCGCAGTCGTGCTGCGCGAGCTGGCGCCGCAGGATTTGAAGCTGGAGGTCGAGCAATTCTCCCGCGGCGAGGCGGTGGAGTCGGCGGCCTATCTGGCCTATGTGGTCGGCCGCGCGCATGCCCGGCAGCTCGACAAGCAGACGAAGAAAAGTTGGGCAGAGCAGATGTCGCGCGGCGCTGACTCGGGCATCGAGGCGCCGAGCTGGCTGTGGCGGTCGGTGGTCGATCTCGCCGGCCGACACGAGATCGGCTACCTCGAACACTGCCGGCGTTTCGCGTTCGAGTGATCGGAATGCGGCTTCGTCGCCGCGGCGCCGACTGCAACCGGCGCTGACTCCGCTCGTTCGTTCCTAAACACTAGAGGACTGGAGACCTCGAACATGTCGGACAGTTTCAAGCCCACGGCGAAGATCGCCGCCAGCGCCAAGAAGGGGCTTAAGTTGCGCGAAGCGTTCGGCCGCGGCGGTACCGATGTCGGCGTACGGCGCGCCGAGCAGCTGGCCGCGCAGAAGGAACTCACGGCCGAGGACGTGAAGTCGATGCACAGCTACTTCGCGCGCCATGAGGTCGACAAGCAGGGCAAATCGCACGAGTGGGGATCGGACGACGATCCCTCAGCCGGTTATATCGCGTGGCTGCTATGGGGCGGTGACGAGGGCAAGACCTGGTCCGATCGCAATGCCGAGGCGCTCGACAAGTAACATCGCGATGCGATCAGGTCGCGCGGCGCACCCAGTCACCATCTCGGCCATGCTTGACCAGCGGCATACGGCAGCGCTTGCAATCGGCGACGTAGACGTCTGCGCCGGCTTTCGACACCGCACCGTGGAGGTGTCCCTTGCGCCTGCAGAACAGGCGGCGGCGGATGTTGGGGATCAGGCCGGTAACGCTGCCGCCGGTCAACGCGATGATGCCGATGAAGATCAGCCCCAGGACAAGGACGGCGCCGATTAGTGGGTACATCATCGCCTGCTCCGCTGCCCGATCACTGCGCTTAGGTGGTGATGTGTCATAGCAGTTTCCTTTTGCAACGCAGCTTGAATCGAGATCGAAAGATGGATGAGGCCATCACCCTCTTCTTCGATGGCGGCTGCCGACCCAATCCGGGGCCGATCGAAGCAGCGGTGGTCTGCCGCGGGCGATGCCACTTCCGGAACGATCTGGGAGAGGGCGACAACAACGTCGCCGAATGGCTGGCGCTGCTCTTCGCGGTCGAAATCGCCAGGGGGGCGGCATGGGACGATGTAGTGCTAGTCGGCGACTCCGCTTTAGTCATCTCTCAAGCCAGCGGACGCTCGCGGTGCCGCAGCTTTCATTTGGTGCGGTACTTGGAGGCCTTCCGGACCGAAGCCGCCAGCATCCCGCGGGTCCGACTGCGGCAGGTGCCGCGATCGAGGAACCTCGCCGGCATCGCGCTAGCCCAACGCAGGCTGTTCTGATCGCAATCACCGGACGTCAGCCTATATCTTGGGCCAGAGACGATCACCAAGGTATAGAAAATGGCAGCCCCGTTGCAGATGGACATCCCCCACAAGCTCGGCCGCGAGGAGGCCAGGCGCCGGATCGCCGCGGGGCTTCCGAAGCTCGAAAGCAAGATCCCCGGCGGCGGCAAGGTGGAGGCGCAGTGGCACGGCGCGTATCAGCTCACGCTGAACATCCTTGCCATGGGGCAGACCGTCTCCGCCGACCTGCGCATCGAAGAGGCGAACATCCACGCCAGCGTCGCCGTGCCGCTGATGCTCTCGATGATGGCAGGCGCGATATCGGGCTTCGTGCGAACCAGCGCGGAGAAGATGCTGGAGGTGCCGAGAGCGCCGGCAGACGGCACGCGCGCCTAGCGGATAGACTGCCCCGGCGGTGGTGGAAGGGGCTGGATTCGAACCAGCGTACGTTTGCACGGGCAGATTTACAGTCTGCTGCCTTTAACCACTCGGCCACCCTTCCGCGTCTCCGCCGAGGCGAGGCGCGCCTATTGGCGAATGAGGCCTTGCCTGTCAACGCGGCGCCGTGGAAAAGCGCCCATCATGCGCAAAGGCCACCGCCCCTCCGCCGCCGTTTCCGGCCGTGTCCGCCTCTGGGGGCGCCATGCGGTCACCGCCGCGCTCGCCAACCCGGGGCGGACGATCCGCAAGCTGTGGGGAACGCACGAGGCGATCGCCGCGCTCGGCCTCTCGCCCTCGCATTTCCCGGTGCAATATGCCGAAGTTGCCGATCTCGGCCGGATGGTGCCGCACGACGCGCCGCACCAGGGGCTGGTGCTGGAATGCGATCCGCTGCCCGACAAATGGCTCGACGAGCTGTTCGAGCTCGCCGTCGGCCCCGATGATCGCCGCCCGATCGTGGTGCTCGATCAGGTGACCGATCCGCACAATGTCGGCGCGGTGCTGCGATCGGCGGTTGCCTTCGATGCGCTCGGCATTGTCACGCAGGATCGTCATGCGCCGCCGGAGTCCGGGGCGCTCGCCAAGGCCGCGTCGGGTGCGCTCGAGACGTTGCCCTGGGTTCGCGTCGTCAATCTCGCCCGCGCATTGGACGAGATGGCGGACGCGGGCTATTGGCGCGTCGGGCTGACCGGCCGCACCAATGTGCTGCTCGGCGAGGCGCTGGTGCCGGGCAAGGTGGCGCTGGTGCTCGGCGCCGAAGGCGAGGGTATGCGCCAGAACACGCAGGCGCATTGCGACGTGCTCGCCAAGCTGCCGATCAGCCCGCGGATCGAGAGCCTCAACATCTCCAACGCCGCCGCGATCGCGCTGTATGCGGCGGCGACGCGGTAACCTCTCCCCTCCCTTTCAGGGAGGGGCCGGGGGTGGGTGGAGGCTTGGCAATGCTGATGTGTTGGCCGACGGCGAACCGTATCGCCCGCCAAGACCCACCCAAACCCTCCCTTTCAGGGAGGGGCAATCACGCCTCAATCCTCAGGCGCGATGGTCACCTTGAGACCGTCGAGCGCGTCGGTGAACGGCAGCTGGCAGGACAGGCGCGAGGTGGCGTCGCGGTGGTCCGAACTGTCGAGCAGGTCGTTCTCGTCCTCGCTCATCGGCGGCAGCTTGTCGGCGAACTCCGGGTCGACCAGCACGTGGCAGGTCGCGCACGAACAGCAGCCGCCGCACAGCGCGAGCAGCTCGTCGAAGCCGTTGTCGCGGATGACCTCCATGACGCTCAGGCCCGCCTCGCCCTCGACGGTGGACTCCTGGCCTTCACGGGTGACGACGATCAGCTTGGGCACGGGCGCTTTCCCTCCGGGTGACGGATGTTGTCGTGCGCGCTATGGGCAATGGCGACAATCAAGACAAGAGGATAGCCATTGGGCATCGCCACCGCGCCGCTTCACGCCGCACTGATCGCGCTGGCGGACATCGAGCCCGCCTTCGCACGCTGGATCGAGCGGGTCGGCCTGCCCGATGCGCGCATCTCCGAGCGCGGCTATGCCACCCTGCTGCGCACCATCGTCGGCCAGCAGGTGAGCGTGCATGCGGCGCGCGCGGTGTGGAACCGGCTTGAGGCGGCTTTGGGCGACATGACCGATCCCGCGCCGATGCTCGCCGCCACCGACGAGGCACTGCGCGCGTGCGGGATGTCGCGCCAGAAGGCAGGCTATGCGCGCAGCCTCGCCGGCCTGGTCGGATCGGGCGAGCTGGACCTCGCAAAGCTCGACCTGGACGACGAGCAAGCGATCGCCGACCTCACCCGCATCAAGGGCATCGGCCGCTGGTCGGCGGAGATCTACCTGCTGTTCGCGGAAGGGCGGCCAGACATCTGGCCGGCGGGCGACCTTGCCGTGCAGATCGAGGTCGGCCGCCTGCTCGGGCTGGCGGAACGCCCGAGCGAGAAGCTGACCCGCGAGCTGGCCGAAGCCTGGCGCCCGCACCGCGGCGCGGTGGCGGTGTTCGCGTGGCACCACTATCAGGCGAACGGGAAGTCCGGCGCGCCGGTGTAGGACTGTTTTTGGTGGTTTGCGGAACGGCAGCTTTCCATCGTCGCGTTCAGACTCATCGAGTTCCCGCCGCAGAGGCGACATCATCGATCGCTGCAAGGACGTCCTTCAAGTTGGTCACGTACAGGTCGTGGTCACCATCGATCACGCGTAGTTGGCCATTCTTGCTTGCTCGCGCGGCGGCTCGTGACGCTCTGACGAAGGCGTCGTAGATCGGCCCGCAGATTTCCGCGGCTCTACACTGGAAGCGCTCGGTCGAGATCATGATAACGTAAGGAATGCGGGGCGGCTTGGCCGTGTCGATTACTCTGCTGAGGTCAGTCGCATCGATATGCTCATTGTTGTCGCCGGCCATCCAGGCTGCGTCCAGTGCCCGTTGCGACCGCGACATTACGGGATAGGCGAACCGCGTCCACTCATGCGTAGTGCCGGGCTGGTTGCTCGTCACGAATCCCACAACGTCCTGTGAGGCTGCGTACGATCGGACGAGAAGGCCGCCCATCGAGGTGCCAAAAAGAATGTAAGGGCCGCGTTCGTTGGCGACGGAGAGAGCGTCGAAGGCGTCGCGGGTCAAGTCGACGGCTTGCCGGGGCAGCGGGGCGGCGGAGCTGCCCCCGACGTTACGGCGATCGTACGCGCACACCCGATAGCGGTCCGAAAGCGCTGCAAACAGTGAAGCCATGTGGGTGCGACGACCCCCATCGCCTGGTTCGAGCAGAACCGTGAACTTGCCGCGTCCGGCGCAGCGCAAGGCGATGATCCTGCCGTCCGAGAGGCTGACGACACGATCCCCAGTGTTAGCCGATGCGGGCTCATCGCGGCTCGGCTGCGTCGTGGCGAGCGCGGCAGCAAGCAGAAGGAAATGCCACGTCATCATCTGCTGGACATAGCTTGCCTGATGAGCACCGCAATGTCCGCTGCTGGGCGATAGCGGTCATTCCTCCTCCGCTCTTGACAGTTAGTACCAGATAGGTTATATGCTGCACCGTTCGCTGTCGCTCGTGA
>CAXTBZ010000037.1:0-24990 GCA_964242855.1 uncultured Sphingomonadaceae bacterium | reverse complement strand
GCCACCCCGGCACCCCGATGTCGCTGGCGCCGATCGCCGAGACGCTGTGGACCAAATTCCTACGCTTCGACCCTAAGGCACCGCTCTGGCCCAACCGCGACCGCTTCATCCTGTCGTGCGGCCATGCCTCGATGCTGCTCTATTCGCTGCTGCATCTGTCGGGCACGATCGAGGTCGACAAGCATGGCAAGCCGACCGGCGATGCCGCGGTCAGCCTCGACGACATCAAGCAGTTCCGCCAGATGTCGTCCAAGACCCCGGGGCACCCGGAGTATCGCGACACCACCGGCGTCGAGACGACGACCGGCCCGCTCGGCGCCGGCTGCGGCAATTCGGTCGGCTTCGCCATCGCCGAACGCTGGCTAGCGGCGCACTTCAACAAGCCGGGCTTCGACCTGTTCGATCACGACACCTATGTGTTCTGCTCGGACGGCGACCTGATGGAAGGTGTCGCCAGCGAGGCGGCGTCGCTCGCCGGCCACCTGAAGCTCGCCAACCTCTGCTGGGTCTATGATTCGAATAACATCACGATCGAGGGCGAGACCGAACTCGCCTTCGACGAGGACGTTGTCGCGCGCTTCAAGGCCTATGGCTGGAACACGATCCTGATCGATGACGCCGAGGATACAGCCGCCTTTGCCGAGGCAATCGAGGCGTTCAAGGCGACCACCGACCGGCCGACCTTCATCGAGGTCCGCTCGGTGATCGGCATCGGCTTCCCGACGCGGGCCGGCACCCACAAGGCGCATTCCGATGCGCCGGGCGAGGAGGAAATCCGCGGCGCCAAGAAGAGTTACGGCTGGCCCGAGGACGCACAGTTCCTGGTGCCGCCCGAAGCAAAGGCGCATGTCGAGCAGGCGATGGGCAGGAACGCGGCGCTGAGCGAAGCCTGGAACAAGCTGGCCGGCGACTATCGCACCCAGTTTCCCGATCTCGGCAAGGAACTCGACGCGATGCTCGCGGGCAAGCTGCCCGATGACTGGGAGCAGGCGCTGCCCCACTTCGAGCCGGACGAGAAGGGGATGGCGACGCGTGAGGCGAGCGGCAAGGTGCTGAACGCGATCGCTCCGGCCGTGCCCTGGCTAGTCGGCGGCGCCGCCGATCTTTCGCCCTCCACGAAGACCGACATCAAGGATGCCGGATCGTTCGAGGCAGGAAGCTACAACGGCCGCAACCTCCATTACGGCATCCGCGAGCATGGCATGGGCGCTGCCGCCAACGGCATGGCGCTCTCCTACCTGCGATCCTATACCGGGACCTTCTTCGTCTTCTCGGACTATATGCGCCCGACGATCCGGCTGGCGGCGATCATGCAGATCCCGACGATCTTCGTGTTCACGCACGACTCGATCGGCGTCGGCGAGGACGGGCCGACCCATCAGCCGATCGAGCAGCTCGCGTCGCTGCGCGCCATCCCGGGTCTCGATACGATCCGCCCGGGCGACGCCAACGAGACAGCCTTCGCCTGGAAGGCCGCGCTCGAGAGCAACGACACGCCGAGCGTACTGGTCTTCTCGCGCCAGCCGATGGCAACACTGGACCGGACCAAATATGCCGGCGCCGAGGGACTGCTCAAGGGTGGCTATGTGCTCAACGAGCAAGAGGACGGCGATCCCGATGTCATCCTGATCGCCACCGGATCGGAGCTCAATCTCGCGGTGCAGGCGGCCGATGCGCTGGCCAAGGACGGCACCAAGGCGCGCGTCGTCTCGCTGCCATCCTGGCATCGCTTTGAGCTGCAGGATCAGGCCTACAAGGACAGCGTGCTGCCGCCCTCGATAACGCCACGTGTCGCGATCGAGATGGGCGGCGAGCTCGGATGGGATCGCTATGTCGGGTCGGCCGGCAAGACGATCACCATGTCGACCTTCGGCGCGTCGGCACCGATCGCCAAGCTCGCCGACAAGTTCGGCTTCGGCGTCGACAATGTGGTCAAGGTAGCCAAGGCCGTGATGGCGGGAGAGAAAGCATGAGCGATCAGATCGACGCCGTCCACGATCAGGCGACATCCGGCGCCTCCACAAGCAATCGCCTCCAGACGCTCGAGGCCGCCGGCCAGGCGGTGTGGCTCGATTTCGTTGATCGCAAGTTCATGGCCGGTGGCGGGCTGAAGAAGCTGGTCGCCGAGGACGGCTTGACCGGAGTCACCTCCAACCCATCGATCTTCGAGAAAGCGATCGGCCACAGCGATGCCTATGACGATCAGCTGAAGTCCGATCTCGCCAACGCCGACGGCTCGGTGGAGAGCGCGTACGAGGGGTTGGCGATCAAGGATATCCAGGACGCCTGCGACACGCTGCGCCCGGTCTATGATCGGTTGGCGGCCAAAGACGGCTATGTCTCGATCGAAGTCTCGCCTTATCTGGCGATGGGGACCGACACCACGATCGCCGCCGCCAAGCGGCTGTGGAAAACGGTTGATCGCGAAAATCTGATGGTGAAGATCCCGGGCACCAAGCCCGGCGTGCCGGCGATCCTCGAGGCGCTGACCAGCGGCATCAACATCAACGTGACGCTGCTGTTCTCGATCGACTCCTACAAGGCGGTGCTCGAAGCCTATGTGTCGGCACTCGAGGCGCGCGCGGCCAAGGGCGAACCGATCGATCGCATCGCGTCGGTCGCCAGTTTCTTCGTCAGCCGCATCGATGGCGTGATCGACAAGAAGATCGACGCGATCGGCACCGATGAAGCCAAGGCGATCCGCGGCAAGGTGGCGATCGCCAATGCCAAGCTCGCCTACCAGCATTATCTGGAGCTCATTGGCTCGCCGCGCTGGAAGGCGCTTGCCGACAAGGGCGCGCAGCCGCAGCGGCTGCTGTGGGCGTCGACCGGCACCAAGGACAAGACGTATAGCGACGTCCTGTATGTCGAGACGCTGATCGGCCGCGACACCGTCAACACCATGCCGCCCGCGACGATGGACGCGTTCCGCGATCATGGCGAGACCAGCGACAGCCTCACCACCGATGTCGAGGGCGCCAAGAAGGTGCTGAGCGAAGCCGATCGGCTCGGCCTCGACCTGCCCGGCGTCACTGCCAAGCTGGTGGAGGAGGGCGTGCAATCCTTCTCCGACGCTGCCGACCAGCTCTACGGCGCGGTCGCCGAGAAGCGGATCAAATATCTAGGCAACCAACTGGATGGGCTGTCGTCCGAACTGCCCGAGGCGCTCGACGCGGCGGTCAAGGAGTCGATCGAGAAGGCCCGCAAGGAAGGCTGGACGCGCAAGCTGTTCGCCGGCGATGCATCGATGTGGACCGGCAAGGACGAAGGCAAGTGGCTCGGCTGGCTGCCCGCCGCAAAGGGCGAGCAGGTCGACCTCGAAGCGCTTCAGTCGCTCGGCCAGGAGGCCAAGAAGTACAAGGACGTGGTGCTGCTCGGCATGGGCGGGTCCAGCCTTGGGCCGGAAGTGATCGGCCGCATTCTGGGCTCCGGTACCGGATCGCCGAAGCTCCACGCGCTCGACAGCACCGATCCGGGCCAGGTCGCGACGGTTGCCGACGCGATCGATCCGGCGAACACGTTGTTCATCGTGTCGTCCAAGTCCGGCTCGACGATGGAGCCCGAACTGCTGCGCGCATACTTCTTCGCGCGTTGCGAGCAGGCAGTGGGTGAAGGTAAAGCGGGTACACGCTTCGTCGCGGTCACCGATCCCGGCTCGAAGCTCGAAGCCACCGCCAAGCAGGATGGCTTCGCGCACATCTTCTTCGGCGACAAGACGATCGGCGGCAGATATTCGGTGCTGTCGGTTTTCGGCATGGTGCCGGCAGCCGCGATCGGCGTCGACGTGGCCGGCCTGTTCAAGACGATCGCGGCGATGGTCAATTCGGTCGGAGCCGATGCGCCGCCGGCGTTCAATCCCGGCTTTCAGCTGGGTGCGATCATCGGCACCGCGGCGGTGCAGGGCCGCAACAAGCTGACTCTTGTCCCTTCGCCTACGCTCAAGCCGTTCGGATCGTGGCTGGAGCAGCTGCTCGCGGAAAGCACCGGCAAGGAAGGCAAGGGCATCGTGCCCATCGATCTAGAGCCGCTCGGCGATCCTTCGGTATACGGCGATGACCGGCTGTTCGTGCACCTTCACCTTGAAGGCGACGAGATGGCGGACGATCATGCCAAGCTCGATGCGCTGAGGGCGGCGGGCCAGCCGATCGTCACCATCACGCTCGCCGAAAAGGCGTACATCGGGCAGGAGTTCATCCGCTGGGAGGTCGCCACCGCGGTCGCCGGCGCGATCATCGGCATCGATCCCTTCGACCAGCCCGACGTGGAGGACGCCAAGATCCAGACGCGCCAGCTGATCGAGGCGTATGAGAAATCGGGTCAACTCGAACCCGAAACAGCCTTCTTCGAGGATGGCGACTTCACCTTCTTTGCGCCCGACAAGGTGGATGGCGGCGACGCCGCGGCGATCCTCAAGGCGCATTTCGCGACCGCCAAGCCCAGCGACTATGCAGGCTTCCTCGCCTATATCGAGCGCAACGAGGCACACGAGGCCGGGATCGAGAGCATCCGCGTGAGAGTTCGCGATGCGCACAAGATCGCGACCGTCGCCGGCTTCGGCCCGCGCTTCCTGCATTCCACGGGCCAGGCTTACAAGGGCGGCCCGAAGAACGGCATCTTCCTGACGATCACCCGCGAGCCCGCACAGGATATTGCCATTCCCGGCAACCGCGCCTCGTTCGGCACGGTGCAGCAGGCGCAGGCGCGCGGCGACATGGACGTGCTCCATTCGCGCGGTCAACGCGTGCTGCGCGTGCACCTGAAGGACGAGAAATCCGGGCTTCAGGCGCTGGGTCGCGCGCTGGGCGCCACTCTCGCTTGATCTCAGCGCCTCATCGCGTCGCTTAACCGAAACAGGAGCGTTCCAATATGCAGATCGGCATCGTCGGCCTCGGCCGCATGGGCGGCGGCATCGCCAAGCGCCTGATGAAGCACGGCCACACCACGGTCGTCTACGATCAGGCCGAAAAGGCGGTGACCGACCTGGCTGGCGTGGGCGCCACCGGCGCCAGTTCGCTGGAGGACATGGTCGCCAAGTTGGAGAAGCCGCGCGCGGTGTGGGTGATGCTGCCCGCCGGCAAGATCACCGAGGACACGATCGAGACGCTGTCCGGCCTGCTGGAGGCGGATGACATCGTCATCGACGGCGGCAACACCTTCTACAAGGACGACATGCGCCGTGCCAAAGCACTGAAGGAGAAGAACCTCCATTATGTCGACGTCGGTACGTCGGGCGGCGTGTGGGGGCTGGAGCGCGGCTTCTGCATGATGATCGGCGGCGACAAGGACAGCGTCGATCATCTCGATCCGATCTTCGATGCACTGGCACCGGGCCTCGGCACGATCGTGCGTACCATCGGCCGGGACGGCGAACCCAACCGATCGGAGAAGGGGTATATCCATGCCGGGCCGGCCGGCGCAGGCCACTTCGTCAAGATGGTCCACAACGGCATCGAGTACGGCATCATGGCGGCCTATTCGGAAGGCTTCGACATCCTCAAGACCAAGAACGGCGATCACCTGCCCGAGGAAGAGCGCTTCGATCTTTATCTGCCTGATATCGCTGAGGTGTGGCGTCGCGGATCGGTGATCTCGTCCTGGTTGCTCGATCTCGCCGCCGACGCGCTCTACGAGAACCACGATCTCACCCAGTACAGCGGCAAGGTCGCGGACTCGGGCGAAGGCCAGTGGACGATCGACGCGGCGATGGAGGAGGCGGTGCCGGCCTACGTCCTCTCGGCGGCGCTGTTCGCGCGTTACCGTTCACGCAGCGACAACACGTTCGGCGACAAGCTGCTCTCGGCGATGCGCCACGGCTTCGGCGGCCACGTCGAGATGCCGCAATAATGGCGCGAAAAGCGAAGCCGGTGCAGACGGTAAAGCCGGGTGATCCGGCCCCGCCGGCGACGTTGGTGATCTTCGGCGGCGTCGGTGATCTGTCGCGCCGACTGCTGACACCCGCGCTGGTCAATCTGACGCGCGATGGGTTGATCGGTGATGACCTAACGATCATCGCGGTCAGCCGTGGCCCGGACGCCGAGTTCCAGACGCAACTCGAGGAGCATCTCGACCTTACCGACGAGCCGACCAAGGCCGCCTGGGCGACGCGGTGCAAGGCGCTGTCCTATGTGCAGGGCGAGTTCGACGATCCGGCGACATATGAAGGCCTCGCCAAGCAGCTGAAGGGGAATGTCGCCTTCTACTTCGCCACCGCCGCCAGCTTCTTCGGCATCGTTGCCGAGAACCTCGCCAAGGTCGGGCTGCTGAAGCAGGACGAGGGCTTCCGCCGCATCGTCGTGGAAAAGCCGTTCGGCCACGACCTCGAATCCGCGCGCGCACTCAACAAGACGCTGCTTGCGGCGATGGACGAGACCCAGATCTTCCGCATCGACCATTTCCTCGGCAAGGAGACGGTGCAGAACATCATGGTCACGCGCTTCGGCAACGCCGTTTTCGAGGCGGTGTGGAACGCGCGCTACATCGATCACGTCCAGATCACCGCCGCCGAGACGGTGGATGTCGGCACGCGGGGCGCCTTCTACGATGCCACCGGCGCGCTTCGCGACATGCTGCCAAACCACCTGTTCCAGCTGCTCGCGATGGTCGGCATGGAGCCGCCCAACAGCTTCGGCGCGGAGCCGGTGCGATCGGAAAAGGCGAAGGTGCTCCAGGCCGTGCGCGTGCCGACCGCTGCCGAGGCGAAGACCGATGCGGTCCGCGGCCGCTACACCGCAGGTACCGCGGGCGACAAGAAGGTCGGCGCGTATCTGAAGGCGCAAGATGTCGCCAAGGGCAGCAGGACCGAGACTTATGCAGCGGTCAAGCTGATGGTGGACAGCTGGCGCTGGGCCGGGGTGCCCTTCTACCTGCGGACCGGCAAGGCGCTCGCCGCGCGCGACACTGAAATTGTGGTACAGTTCAAGCCGATCGCGCTGGCGCTGTTCCGCGACGTCGACACCTCCAAGATCCCGCCCAACAAGCTCGTCATCCAGATCCAGCCGAACGAAGGGCTGAACCTCCACTTCGTCGGCAAGAAGCCGGGGCCGGTGGTGGATACCGCCGAGGTCTGCATGGATTTCCGCTATGGCGACGCCTTCGATCTCGGCCATCGTACCGGCTACGAGACCCTGCTCTACGACATGCTGATCGGCGATCAGTCATTGTTCCAGCGCGCCGACCAGGTCGAGCGCGGGTGGGAGATCGTCGAACCGATCCTGCGCGCGTGGACCAAGGGATCGCCCGAGGAATACAAGGCAGGTGCGCAGGGGCCGGCCGGCGCGGATGCATTGCTGGAGCGCGACGGCCGCCAGTGGCACCCCGTCTCGTGAGCGCCCTGCCTCATCGAGACAAGCCGATCCGCCTGCTGGTGTCCGACGTCGATGGAACGCTGGTGCGGCACGACAAGAGCCTGGCCGATGCCACGATCGCGGCCGCGAAGAAGCTGGAACATGCCAGCATGCACATGACGCTGATCAGCGCGCGGCCGCCGTCGGGCATCCTGCCGCTGGCGAAAGCGTTGGGGCTTACCGCCCCGCTCGGCGCGTTCAATGGCGGTACGCTGGTCATGCCCTCGGGGGACATCCTGGCCGCGCGCCACATCTCGGCCGATGCTAGCCGCAAGGCGATCGAGATCGTGCGGGCAAGCGGGGCCACGCTATGGGCGTTCGCCGACGGAAAATGGTACGCATCCGACGGTGACAACCCGCACGTCACGCATGAGAAGAAGGCGGCGATGGTCGATCCCGTGCTCGACGGCGACTGGGATTCGCTGCATGGCCGGATCGACAAGATCGTCGGGGTCAGCGACGACACGGCGCTGATCGCCAAGCTTCAGGCGGACGAAAAGGCGGCGCTCGGCGAGGATGCCGAGGTGTCGTGCTCGCAGACCTATTATTGCGACATCACCCATCCGCTCGCCAACAAGGGCGACGGCATCATCGCGCTGTGCGGCGCGATCGGCGTGCCGCTCGAGGAGACGGCGGCGATTGGCGATATGCCCAACGACATCCCGATGCTGAAGCGCGCGAGCCTGGCGATCGCGATGGGCCAGGCGCCGGAGTCGGTGAAAGCGGAAGCCGACTGGGTCAGCGCTTCGAACGACGAAGACGGGGTGGCCAAGGCAATCGAGGACCTGCTGCTGCCCGAGGTGACGCGGCACCGGTTGTAGCAAAGATCTTCCCCGGCACGGGAAGGGGGACCGCCGGCGGCGCCGGTGGTGGAGGGGGTTGCCGGCAAGCGCCCCTGCTCGACGGAAAGCTCCCTCCACCAGCCTGCGGCTGGCCCCCTCCCCGCAAGCGGGGAGGATCAGATAGTGTGATCACCCCGCCAGCGGCAGGCTCAGCCTCGCCAGCAAACCACCTAGGTCCTCGCTCTCCTCAAGCGACACGGTGCCGCCGTAGATCTCCGCGACATCGCGCACGATTGCGAGGCCGAGGCCGGTGCCGGGCTTGCCGGTGTCGAGCCTTGCTCCGCGCTCGAAGATCTTCTCGCGCTCCGCTTCGGGGATCCCGCGGCCATCATCCTCCACGACGATCTCGGCCATGTCGCCGGCCGGGCCCACCGTCACGAACACCCGGCCGCCGCCATATTTGGCGGCGTTCTCGATCAGATTGCCGAGCAGCTCGTCCAGATCCTGCCGCTCGACGCGCACGGTGAGCCCGCGCGTGCCGTCGAGATCGATCACCGCATCCGGGAACAGCCGATCGACCGCGCGCTCGACCGCCTGGAGCGATCCCCATACCTCCGCCCGGCTCTGCGCCGATCCTCGCCGCCCGACGGCGCGCGCGCGCGCGAGGTGGTGATCGACCTGGCGGCGCATGGTGCGCGCCTCGCGCATCACCGTCTGCGGCAGCTGCGGCGATCCCGCGGTCACTTCGTTCATGATCACGGTGAGTGGCGTCTTGAGCGCATGCGCCAGATTGCCGGCGTGAGTGCGCGCCTCCTCAGCCTGCCGCTCGTTGTGCGCGAGCAGATCGTTCAGCTCTTCCACCATCGGACGGATCTCGAGCGGAAGCTCGACCTCGACGCGCGAGAAGCGCCCGGATCGGATCTCGGCGATGGCGAGGCGCACCCGCCGCAGCGGCCACAGCCCGTAGATCGTCTGCACCGCAGACATCAGGATCAGGCCGATGCCGAGGATGGCGAAACTGCGCAGCATCGTCTTGCGCAGCACCGCGATCTGATCGTCGAGATCGTCACGGCTGGCAGCGACCTGGAAGCGCCACGTCGTGGTCGATCCAGGGATCTTCACGTCGCGCTCCAGCACGCGCAGCGGCTCGTCGCGGAACTGCTTGCTATCGTAGGAATGCTCATCGGGCTCGGGCTGATCGAGGTTCACAGCCAGCGTCTGATCCCAGAGCGAACGCGACGGAAAGGGATCATGCTTCTTGCCAGCGACCTGCCAGTAGAGCCCGGAATAGGGTTCAAGGAAGCGCTGATCGGCGAGTGGCCGGTTGAAGCGCACCTCGCCATCCGGGCCGATCTCGGCCTGCACGATCATCGCCTTCAGCACGTAATCGAGATTGCCGTCGAAGTTGCGCGTGATCGCGCCGACCAGCACGCGATCCAGCGTCAGCCCACCGACGGAGAGCAGCAGCAGTATCCATAGCGCTGCGATGCCGATCATGCGCCGGGTGAGCGACCCGGTAGTGCGGTTCGTAACGCCCCATTCGCGGCCCTTGGGGCGGAGAAAGGCGATTATGCGCAGCGTGTTCAGCGGCGCCCGCCACCAGCGCTCGCGCGCCCGCGCAGCAGGCTCCGCCTCAGGCAGTGGCGGCGTCGGGTTCTTCAAGGCTGTAGCCAAGCCCGCGGATCGTGGTGATGATATCCTGCCCGAGCTTCTTGCGGATGCGGGTGACGAACACCTCGATGGTATTCGAATCCCGATCGAAATCCTGATCGTAGATATGCTCGATAAGCTCGGTCCGGCTGACCACCTTGCCCTTGTGGTGCATCAGATAAGACAGCAGCTTGTACTCCTGCGCGGTCAGCTTCACCGGCTCGCCCGCGCGGGTGACCTTGCCAGATCGGATGTCGAGCCGCACTTCGCCCGCGATCAGTTCGGAGGAAGCGTTACCCGATGCGCGGCGGATTAGCGCGCGCAGCCGTGCGATCAGCTCCTCGGTCTGGAACGGCTTGGCGAGATAATCGTCGGCACCCGCGTCGAGCCCCGCCACCTTGTCCGACCAACTGTCGCGCGCGGTCAGCACCAGCACGGGCATGTCCTTGCCCTCCTTGCGCCAGCGATCGAGCACGGTCAGACCGTCCACCTCCGGCAACCCGAGGTCGAGGATGATCGCGTCGTAATTCTCGGTCGAGCCCAGATAATGCCCATCCTCGCCGTCTGTCGCGAGATCGACCGCATAACCCGCGCCCTCCAGCGTGGCGCGCAACTGCCGACCGAGCGTGGGTTCGTCCTCGACGACGAGTATGCGCATGGCTTGGTGGCCCTTTCCTTGATCCGTTCACGCACTGTGACGCGGCAAAGCTGAACGGGCAAGCAACGGAACGGTTGCGCCTTCTCCCCTCCCTGAAAGGGAGGGGCCGGGGATGGGTCGACGCCAGGCGATACGGCGCGGCGGTACGATACAATGCCGTATCGCGTGCCTCCACCCACCCCTAGCCCCTCCCTTCCAGGGAGGGGAATGTCCTACCGCGGCGAGCGACCGACCTCGCGCCCGGTGCGGCCGTCGACGTCGACCCAGGAAACCGAACCGTCGCGCATGTATTTCAAACGGTAATTGCCCTGCCCCGGGTCGTAATCCGATCCGAGATAGTCGTAGCCCGGCATCCGGCCCTGCCACTGACGCTGGATGTCGCGCAGCGGAGGCCCGCCTTCGCGGCGCATCTCGCGCGCGCGAAACTGATCCGGCGCGCGGCGCGGCCATGCATGTGCCATCGTCGGCAGCGTCATGAGCACGGCAAGGCACAGGAGGGCTTTCTTGATCACCATCAAGGGCTGACATAGCGCGGTGGCGTTGAACAAGCCGTGAATGTGGGACGCGCCACGCTTTGGTGGCCGATGTGGCCGCGGCGCATCGCCCGGGGTTACAATCCGGCTGCGCATCGCCTAGCTCGCCCGCATGGTCGCACCTGTACTATCCTACGAAGATCTCGGCATCGTCCAGGGCTCGGGCTGGCTGTTCCGGCACCTCGACATCTATATCGGCCCGCGCGATCGGCTGGCCCTGATCGGCCGCAACGGTGCGGGCAAGACGACCCTGCTGAAGCTGATCGCCGGCTCCATCGAGTGCGACGCCGGGCGCCGCACGATCGTGCCCGGCACGCGCGTCGTACTGCTCGAGCAGGAGCCGGCGATGACCGGCTTCGCGACGCTGCGCGACTATGCGATGGCCGAGCCGCTTTCACCCGCGCCGCACGAGGTGGACGCGATCGCCGATCAGCTCGGCATCGACCTCGATCGTCCGGCCGATACCGCGAGCGGGGGCGAGCGCCGCCGTGCCGCGATCTGCCGGGCGCTGGCGCAGGACCCGGACGTCCTGCTGCTCGACGAGCCGACCAACCATCTCGATCTCGCCGCGATCGAGTGGCTGGAGGAATGGTTGGCCCGCTTCACTGGCGCCTTCATCGCGATCAGCCACGATCGCGCCTTCCTGACGCGGCTGACCCGCCAGACGCTGTGGCTCGATCGCGGCGGCATTCGGCGCGCCGAGATCGGCTATGGCGGCTTCGAGGCCTGGACCGAGCAGGTCTATGCCGAAGAGGAGCGCAACGCCCAGAAGCTCGACGCGAAGCTCAAGATCGAGGAGCATTGGCTGCAGCGCGGCGTCACCGGGCGGCGCCGGCGCAACCAGGGCCGCCTTGCCAAGCTCAAGGACATGCGCGCCGAACGCAAGGCAATGATCGGCCCCGAAGGCACCGCCGCGCTGGCCACCGCGACGGACGATGCACGATCCAAGACGGTGATCGATGCCAAGGCGGTGTGGAAATCCTTCTCCAACACCCTGTCCAGGCCGAGCGTAGTTGAGGTACGCGGTCCGGATGCCACGCTCGCCTCACATCCCTCGACTTCGCTCGGGACGAACGGACGAGAGAGGGTCATCATCAAGGACTTCACGCTCCGCATCCAGCGCGGCGACCGGATCGGTATCGTCGGCGCCAATGGTGCGGGCAAGACCACCCTGCTCAAGCTGCTCACCGGCGAGATCGCGCCCGATGCGGGCAGCATCGTGCAGGCCAAGTCGCTGAACGGCGTGATCATCGATCAGCAGCGCAAGCTGATGGACCCCGCCAAGCGGGTCCGCGACGTACTTGCCGACGGGGGCGACTGGATCGACGTGCTCGGCACCAAGAAGCACGTGCAGGGCTATCTGAAGGAATTCCTGTTCGATCCTTCGATCGCCGAGGCGCGGATCGGCACGTTGTCGGGCGGCGAGCGATCGCGGTTGCTGCTGGCACGCGAGCTTGCCCGCGCATCCAATCTGCTGGTGCTCGACGAGCCGACCAATGACCTCGACATGGAGACGCTGGACCTGCTGCAGGAGGTGATCGCCGACTATGACGGCACCGTGCTGCTGGTCAGCCACGACCGGGATTTCCTCGATCGCACGGTGACGATCACGCTCGGTCTCGACGGATCGGGCAAGGTGGATGTCGTCGCCGGCGGGTATGAGGATTGGGCAAAGCGTCGCGCGCCAAAGCCTGAAGCCAAGCGACCGTCTGCTCCCAAAGCAGATGCGCCAACGGTCACACCGCCAAAGAAGGCCAAGCTATCCTACAAGGATCAACGCGATCTCGACTTGCTGCCCCGTGAGGTCGAGGTCCTCGAAGCCGCAATCGTGCGAGATGAAGCGGCGCTCGCCGATCCTGACTTGTTCGCGAAGAGTCCCGCACGCTTCGATCAGCTGATGAAGGCGATCGAAGCTGCGCGGGCGAAGAAAGAAGCCATCGAGGCCCGCTGGCTGGAGCTCGCCGAGATGGCAGAGGGACTTAGCTAGGCAATCATTTTCCGAGCTGTTGCTTCAGCGCATCGATCTGCTTGGACGCATCCGCCTTGGAGAGATCGGCGGCAGGCGGATCGACCTTCGCCTCTTCGGACAAGGTGGTGAGGTAGGAGGCCTGCGCGCCGGTCATCGGCTCGCCGCCCGAAACCCAGGTATCCGGGTCCTTTTCGGCGTTCGACCCGGGGTGCTCCTCGAGCTTGGGATTATTGACGGTGTCGGTCATGTCAGCCCTTCAGTGTTCATGCTCCGTTCCTAACGAGCAAACCGCCTCGGCGTTCCCTCCGGCGTGCTCAGATCGTTCGGCCCTCGCGCCCAGCCAACTCTACCACATAGTGCCACGCCACTCGTCCCGATCGGGCGCCGCGGCCCGTGGCCCAGGCGATCGCGTCGGCGCCGTCGAACGGCAGGCCGAACTCGGCCGCATAGGCCGCGACCATCGCTAGATAGGTCGGCTGATCGACAGTGTGGAAGCCGACCGACAGCCCGAAGCGATCGGCAAGCGCGAGGCGATCGTCCAGCACGTCGCGGGCGTTGACGGCGCGCTCCTCCTCGCCATGCTCTCTCGCGACGATGTGGCGGCGGTTGGCGGTGACGTGGAGGCGCGCATTGTCGGGCCGCGCCTCCGCGCCGCCTTCGAGCAGCGAGCGCAGCGTGCGCGGCCCGGCGGCGCCGTCCTCGAAGCCGAGATCGTCGACAAACAGAGCAAACGCGCGATCGAGCGGTGCCATCAGGTCGAACAGATGCGGCAGCGTCGACAACGCATCGGGCGCAACCTCGATCAGCGCGAGATCGGCGCCGCCTGCCTGCAGGGCGCCGACGACGCTCTTCACCAGCGAAGATTTTCCGGCGCCACGTGCGCCCCACAGCAGAACGTCGTGCGCGGGCTGCCGATCGGCCAGGCGGCGCGCGTTGCCGAGCACTGCCGCCTTCTGCGCCTCGATCCCGGTCAGCAGATCGAGCGACAGTGGCCGGAACGCCCGTGTCGCCACCAGCACATTTTCCCGCCAGATATAGGCTGGATGCGCCAGCGGATCGGCGGCCGGCGGCGGCGGCGGTGCCATACGCTCCAATGCAGCGGCGATACGGGCGAGATCGAGATCGGA
Source organism: uncultured Sphingomonadaceae bacterium (assembly GCA_964242855.1). Classification (GTDB taxonomy): domain Bacteria; phylum Pseudomonadota; class Alphaproteobacteria; order Sphingomonadales; family Sphingomonadaceae; genus Solisphingomonas. Next base: position 10,928 of record CAXTBZ010000037.1, on the reverse strand, counting down.
TGACATGTTGTGGGGATAGCGGGCCGTCCCGCTGCCGTCATGCCTGGAGATCGTAGGCCTTGATAAGGTCGTACAGAGTGGGGCGGCTGACCCCCAGCAGGCGCGCGGTGGCGGAGATGTTGCCATCGGCCTGTGCGAGTGCTGCAGCGATGGCGCGGCGGTCCGCCGCCTCGCGCACTGCACGCAGGTTGATCGCCTCCTGCGTGGCGGGGCCGAGATCGAGATCGGCGGCGGTGAGCAGCTTGCCCTCGGCCATGATGATCGCCCGCTTTATCCGGTTCTCGAGTTCGCGGACGTTGCCCGGCCAGCGTGCCGCCGCGATCGCCTCGGCAGCGTCGGGCGCGAGGCCCCGCACCTGCGGGTTGATCGAAGGCGCGTGGCGGCGGAGGAAATGGCGCGCGAGCAGCACCGCGTCGCCGGGCCGTTCGGCGAGCGTCGGCAGCCGCACCACCATCTCGGCGAGGCGATACCAGAGGTCCTCGCGGAAGCTGCCTTCTGCCACCATCGCTTCCAGGTTGCGATGGGTGGCGCAGACGATCCGCACGTCAACCGGGATAGCGCGGCGTCCGCCAATCCGCTCGATCACACGCTCCTGGAGGAAACGCAGCAGCTTGACCTGGAGCGGCAGCGGCACATCGCCGATCTCGTCCAGGAACAGCGTGCCACCCGCCGCCAGTTCGATCTTGCCCTCGACCGTGCGGACCGCGCCGGTGAAGGCACCCTTCTCGTGGCCGAACAGCTCCGACTCGAGCAGCGTCTCGGGGATCGCGGCGCAGTTGATTGCGACGAACGGCCCCTTCGCCCGCCTGCTTGCCGCGTGCAGTCCGTGCGCGACAAGCTCCTTGCCGGTGCCGCTCGCACCCAGCACGAGCAGCGAGACGTCGGTCTGCGCCACGCGCTCGATCGTGCGCGCGACCTTCAGCATCTCAGGCGCGGCGGTGACGATCGATCCCAGCACCGTGCCCGCGCCATTCAGCGCCGCAAGCCGGGCATTTTCCGCCTCTAGCGCATGGACGTGAAAGGCGCGCTTGACGATCAGGCCAAGCGTGTCGATCTCGACGGGCTTGGCGTAGAAGTCCCACGCACCGCGAGCGATCGCATCGCGCGCGCTCTCGCGAGCCTCATGGCCCGACGCGACGATCACCTTCGTATCGGGCTTCAGCGCCAGGATCTCGGCGAGCGTGGCGAAACCCTCCGCGGTGCCATCGGGATCCGGTGGCAGGCCGAGATCGAGCGTCACCACCGCGGGTTCGTGCAGCCGTAGCGCGTCGATCGCCGAGGCGCGATCGGCAGCGACGATCACCTCATAGTCCTCGTACGCCCAGCGCAGCTGGCGTGCGAGGCCGGCATCGTCTTCCACGAGCAGGAGCTTCGGCTTGGGCTTGCTGGTCATGCCGAGAGCCGTTGTTCGGGCGCCTCGGCGACAGGCAGGATGATCGCGAAGCGTGTGCCCTCGCCCTCGCGGCTCTCCACTTCCAGCCTACCGCCCATCGCCGCGATCAGCGCACGCGCTTCGAAGGCGCCGATGCCGAAGCCGCCGGTCTTGGTCGATTCGAACGGCACGAACAGCCCGTGGCGGACGAACTCCGCCGCCATCCCGCGCCCGCGATCGAGCACTGCCACCTCGACATCGAGGCCGCGCCGCTCGACCGAGAGCCACACCGGCTCGTGCGCCTCGCTCGCTTCGATCGCGTTTTGGACGAGGTGGCCGAGCGCGGTCTCGAGCCGCACCGGATCGAACAGCGCATAGATGTCCGGCCGCCCGGCGAGCCGCATCGGGTGCTGCGCACGCCGATGCTGGGCCACCGCCTCCAGCACGACCATCGGCGAGGCGGCCTGCGGTGCATCGGCACGCACGGCCTTGGGTGACAGGCGCTGAAGCAGCCCGTCCAGCCGCGCCACCGAATCCTTGAGCGTTGCCACCATGTCGGCGCGGAAGGCCGGATTGTCGGCGTGGCGTTCGGCATTGCGTGCGACGAGGCCGAGCTGACTCGCAAGATTCTTCACGTCGTGGACGATGAAGGCGAATCGGCGGTTGAACTCATGGAAGCGCCGCGCCTCCGAAAGCGCATCGCGCCCCTGCGCCTCGGCAAGATGGCTCGCGACCTGCCGGGCCGCGACCGAAAGCAGATCATAATCCTCCCAATCAAGCCGGCGATCGACCAGCGGCCGGCCGAGCAGCACGAGTCCGGCCAGGGCATCGCCATGGACCAGCGGCAGGCCGGCCCAGATCGTGTCGTCCTCTATGAGCCAGGCAGGCGCCAGCTCGCGTTCCTCCACGGTGCCGGCCTGGCTCGCGGCCGGGGCCCGCAGCGCAGCCCCATCCAGGATGCGCACGTTGCGCTCGATCATGCGGGCGAACTCCGGCCCGATGCCGGCGGTCGCGCCCGCAGGCCATGGCCCGGCGCCTGCCGGCTCCAAGCGCCCCGAGGCACCAGGCACCAGAAGCCGCGCAGCCGGCGAGGCCGTGATGTCGGCGAGCGCCTGCTCGATGCGCTGGGCAAGTTCCTCGCCCGGAGTCACGTCGCCCAGCCGATGGGTGAAGCGCAGCCACTCCTCGCGGTAATCATAGCGGTGGCGGAAGAGGTGCTTGGCGAGCTGAAGCTTCAGCCAGCTGCGCGCCCGGCCATGCGGCATCAGCATCATTGCAGCAAAGGTGGCACCGAACACGCCCAGCAGACGCGCCGCCCATTCATAGACCAGCCCGAGGGGCTCGACCGCCGCCATCAGCATCGCGGCGGCGGCGAGATAAACCAGCGATGCGGTGATCGCCAAGGCACGCACCACCGCCTTGCGCGAGGGGCTCACCACGCCTGTCCTGGACGCGCTGACGCTCATCGCGCGCGCGGCATAGGTGCAGTCGCGCTCATCGTGCGCCTGATGGCCAGAGCAGCACGCGCACCGTCTGGAGCAGGATCAGCAGATCGAGGAACGGTGTGTAGTTCTTCGCGTAGTAGAGATCATATTCCAGCTTGTTGCGCGCATCCTCGAGGCTTGCGCCATAGGGATAGTTGATCTGCGCCCATCCCGTGATGCCGGGCTTCACCATGTGGCGTTCGGCGTAGAAGGGCAGCTGCTGGGTCAGATCGTTGACGAACTGCATGCGTTCGGGGCGCGGGCCGACGAAGCTCATTCGGCCCTTCAGCACCACCCAGACCTGCGGCAACTCGTCGATGCGAACCATCCGGATGAATCGGCCCACTCGGGTGACGCGCGGATCATTCTCCTGCGCCCACACCGCGATGCCAGCGACCTCGGCATCCTGGCGCATCGAACGCAGCTTGATCACGTCGAACTCGACCCCGAACAGGCCGACCCGCTTCTGGCGATAGAAAGCTGGCCCTTTGCTCTCCAGCTTGATGGCAAGCGCGAAGAACAGGATGAACGGCGCCGCGATGACCAGCAGCAGCCCGCTGGCGAGGATATCGAACATTCGCTTGGCGATGGTCGACAGAAACCGGCCCGACGAGAAGCCGTCAGAGAAGATCAGCCAACTGTGGCTGGCGGTGGCGAGATCGACCCGGCCGGTCTCGCGTTCGAGGAATGTCGAGAGTTCGTTGACGTGGACACCGGTGGTCTTGATCCGCAACAGGTCCTGCAGCGGCAGCGAATTACGCCGTTCCTCAAGTGCGAGGACGACCTCTGATGCCTTGAGGTTGACCACATGATCCGAAAGGCTGGCGATCGCATCGCGGTGGATCGCGCCCGACACGATTGCGTCGGCTCCCGTCATGCCGACGAAGCCGCACACGATGAAGCCGGCACCCGGCTTGTCCGCCAGCAGCTTGATCCGGAGCGCGCGCGCGCCCGCGCCGAGCACCAGCACGCGCCGCTTGAAGGCTTCCGAACCCAGCACCGAGCCCAGCAGCAGCCGTGCCAGCGTCAGCATCGTCGGCGCGATCAGCGCAGCGTAGAGCGCGTTGGATCGCCAGAGAGTAAGGCCGGGCGAGACGAACGCCGCCACCGACACGAAGATCATGCCGAGCGCGGTCGCCACCATGATGCGGACGCAGGCGAAGCGCACCGATTGCAACGCATCGAGGCCATAGACGCCGACCGCGACCATCGCGAGCTCGACCGAGGAAGCAAAGGTGATGATCGGGCCGATGCGCGTGGTGATCGACGTGATGTTCATCCCGATCTGCCAGGCGCGCAGCACCCAGCTGATCTCTGCCGCGCAAACCAGCAGCACGATGTCCACCAAACCGAGCAGCAGCACGGCGTAGGGTACATAATGCTTGAACAGCCTGATCACGCCGTCGTCATCCCCGTCGAGCAGCCGAACTAGCCCGCCCGGCGGAGGGTGTCGCTTAAATTGACAAACATTTCCTGAAACCTTGCGCCAGATCAGTGAATTGAGCGATGGACCCGTTCCGCCGTCCGGCGGTTTAGCCAGCGAATCGGAACCTATGACTCAGTCCCGTCGGATCACGCCCGTCATCCTTTCGGGAGGATCGGGCACGCGGCTGTGGCCGCTTTCGCGCACCGGACGGCCCAAGCAACTGCTGGCCCTCACCCATGACGAGACGATGCTCCAGCTGACCGCCAGGCGGACGGTGGGCGATCGTTTCGCAGCGCCGGTGATCGTCGCCAGTGCTGCGCATGCCGACGAGATCGAGGCGCAGCTTGTCGCTGCCGGTATCACTGATGCGATCCAGATCCTGGAACCTGCTGCTCGCAACACTGCGCCCGCCATCGCTTTAGCCGCCGTGCTGGCCAAGCCTGACGACATCCTGCTGGTCATGCCGTCCGACCATGTCATCGCCGACGTCGACGCCTTCCACGTAGCGATCGAGCGCGCGGCGCCGCTGGTCGAGGCCGGTTGGCTCGTCACCTTCGGCATTCAACCGACCGCGCCTGAAGTCGGCTACGGGTACATCTGCCGGGGCAAGGAGATCGCGCCCGGCGTTCAGCGCGTCGAGCGGTTCGTCGAAAAGCCCGATCGCGCCACCGCCGAGACGTACCTCGCAGCGGGCGTATACAGCTGGAACGGCGGCATCTTCCTGTTCACCGCAGGCGCCTATCTGGCGGCGCTCGATACTTTCGCGCCCGGCATGGCCGATGCCGCGCGCGACGCGATCGATCGGGCTCGACGCGAGAGGCGCCAAGTCTACCCCGACGCCGCGGCGTTTGCCCGATCGCCTTCGGAGTCGGTCGACTATGCCGTCATGGAAAAGGCCGACCGCGTCGCCGTCGTGCCGGTCGATATGGGCTGGTCGGACGTCGGGAGCTGGGATGCGTTGCACACGCTCGCGCCCAAGGATGGTGCCGGCAACGCCCATCATGGCGACGTGATCGCAATCGACACCGAGAATTGCCTGATCCGTACCGAGGGGCCTTTGGTTGCCGCCGTCGGCGTGAAGGACGTCATCGTCATCGCCACGCGCGATGCTGTGCTGGTGATGCCGCGGGGAGACAGTCAGCAGGTGAAGCAGGCGGTCGAGGCACTGAAACGTGCCGGCCATGTCACGCTGGATACGCCATTCTGAAGGTGGCCGAAGCGCGGCCTCGAGCCTAGCTTTCCGGCACGATCTCCTCGACGTCCATCGTCGACTCCCAGGCCGGGTTCGGCAGCAGCATGCGCCAGCGCTTGTCGCCGATCCGCTGGATGATGCCGACCATATCGCGATCGGCATCACGACCGTAGGCGATCGCCTTCTGCTCGTCGCCGAGCACCATCGTCCCCAGGAAGATCGCGCGCGAGGGTCCGTCCTGATAGATGCGGCCCGACGGTTTCTGGAGCCCATCGAGCTCCACCAGACGCGTGACCTTGCCGGAGGGTCGCACTTGGCAGCGATGCACCGGATAGGCGATGTAATCGACGTGGCCCGCGTCCTTCGCGCCGAGCTTGACCACGTGGCAGCGATAGAAGCCGACCGGCAGCGCCGGATTGTCCATCGCGGCATCGGGATCGAGCAGCTTGCCTTGCGCGTCGATCTCGGCGCCGTGTCCCCCGGCACGCGCCTTGGCCAAAGCGCCGGTGAACGCGGTGCGCCAGTCGCGCAGCCGGTCGTGGTCGGGATCGGTGATCACGTCGTGCCAGTCGGGCAGCGCGTTCTGGCCGGCCAGGCTACCGGTGGCGGCAGGCGGACAGGCCCCCTTCTGCACGCAGCCTGCCACAGCCATGATCAACGTAAGGGCGAGCAGACGGGCGTGCAAAGACATCCGCAATCCTTAGCCAGCGGTGAGCCGGCTAGGCCAGCGCTTTCGTTCAGGCGGCCGTCCAGCCGCCATCCATCGAGTAATTGGCGCCGGTGATCTGCGCCGCTTCGTCCCGGCACAGGAACAACGCAAGTGCGGCGACCTGCTCGGGCGTGACAAAGGCCTTGGTCGGCTGGGCGACGAGCAGCACGTCGTTGATCACCTGTTCGCGCGTGAGGTTTCGCGCCTTCATCGTGGCAGGGATCTGGGCCTCGATCAGGGACGTCCAGACGTAGCCCGGCGAAATGCAGTTCACCGTCACGCCGAAGGTCGCAAGCTCGAGCGCCGCCGCCTTGGTGAGCCCGGCGACGCCATGCTTTGCGGCGACATAGGGGGCTTTGTACGGCGATGCGACGAGCGAATGGGCGGACGCGGTCGAGATGATCCGCCCCCACTTCTTCTCCTTCATGTACGGGATCGCGGCGCGCATCAGCAGAAAGGCCGAAGTGAGATTGATCGCGATGATCTGATCCCACTTGTCGAGCGGGAAGGTCTCGACCGGCTCGACATGCTGGATGCCGGCGTTCGCGATCACGATGTCCGGCCCGCCGAGTTCACCGTGGCAGCGCGCCACCATCGCGGCGATCTCGTCCGGCTTTGTCATGTCGGCCCCGTCGTGAAGGACCTTGCCGCTCATCGCCTCCAGCGCGGCGCGCTCGCCCTCGATAGCGTCGGCATCGCCGAAGCCGTTGATCATCACGTGTGCGCCCTCGCCCGCCAGCGCTTTCGCATAGGCTAGCCCGATCCCCGATGTTGAGCCGGTGATGAGCGCGGTCTTGCCCTTGAGGAACATGAAGAACTCTCCTTGGCCGTTTAGGTTTAGATGTCGAGCCGGCCCTCTTACGACCATCAAGCAGTGACAGGCCAATTTTGCAACGATCGCCGAAACCGGGCATTGTCGATGCGGCTGCACCTGCCGAGGAAACTGCGATGAAGCTCGACGACTATCGGACCAGCGACAATGTCGGCGACGAGCGGGGGCAGAGCTTCGGCGGCGGCGGTGGCATGGGCGGCGGCCTGTTCCCGATGTTGTTCGGGATCGTCGCCAGCCGCTTCGGTATCGGCGGCATTGTCGTGCTGGTGATCGGCGCTTTGATCTTCGGCGGCAACCCGATGGCGCTGATGGGTGGCGGGCAGAGCGTGTTGCCGAACGGAAGCCAGACCACGATCAACCATGACGAGGCGGCGAAAGCCTGTTCGGCTGACGCATCCAGCAAGTTCTCCTGCCAGGTGCTCGCCAATACCGAAGACACCTGGAGCGCCATCTTCCAGCAGCAGGGCAAGCAGTACACCCCCACCGCGCTGATCTTCTACAGCCGCGAAGGTGCTTCGGGCTGCGGAGCCGCGCAATCGGCGATGGGTCCGTTCTACTGCCCCAACGACAAGCGCGTATATCTCGACACCGAATTCTATGATGAGCTGCAGAACAAGTTCGGCGTCTCGGGCAACTTCGCTCAAGCTTATGTCATCGCGCACGAGGTCGGCCACCATGTCCAGGACGAGATGGGCGTGCTGGGGGAGGAGAACCAGAAGCAGCAATCCGTATCGACGACGCAATCCAATGCGATCCAGGTGCTGATCGAGCTGCAGGCGGATTGCTATGCGGGCGTCTGGGCCGCGCACAACCGCGACCGCATCGAACCGGGCGACGTGGAGGGCGGCCTCAAGGCAGCGCATGCGATCGGGGACGACACGCTGCAGCAGGAAGCGCAGGGCCGCGTCGTGCCGGACAGCTTCACCCACGGCACGTCCGCCGAGCGGATGAAGTGGCTCAAGCGCGGCATCGACAGCGGCGATCCGGCTCAGTGCGATACGTTCAAGGCGGGAGCGGACGGCTGATCAAGCTGAGGCACCAGCATTGGTGCAGTTGGATCACACGATGTTTGCCGATCGTCTGCTACGCGATCTTTCAACCAATGAAGACAAAGTCCCGCTTGACTTTGTGCACTGCAATGCGAGACATCTACGGTGGGTGTCGTGGTCTTCTTGACCGCCATGCTCTTGCACAAGGGGAGTAACATGGCACGAATCACATTTGCCGTCTTGGCCAGCGCACTTGTGCTGGCAACGCCGGTTCTCGCAAATCAGCCCGTACGGCCGGCGACGGTCGCGTTGAAGGGCATCCAGCCCGTCGGCCTTCAGGCCGGTGCCCGCGTTGGGGCGTTCACTTCCAAGAAGCAGTCGAGCCTCGCTCCTGCGGCCGCCGGCGCCATTCTCGCCGGTCTGGTCGCGGTCGGCGCCGGCGTCGGCATCGCCACGAGCAGCGGCGGTCACAGCACCAGCCCGTAGTCGCTGGTTGCCCGCAACGGCTGACATTGCCGGGCTCGATCTTTGATTGGGTCCGGCTTTGTTTTTGCGAAATCCTGCAGAACAACCGTCTCATGACCCGTCGGCCGAAACACGCGCCACAGTCTTGAGGTCGATTGCAGTCAGCGTCACCGCCTATCAGTAGAGCAATGCGGCCGATCCAGCGCGAAACAGGTCGATACGCCTAATGCTCGGGCTTGCCCGCCCGGCCGACATCGAAGTCGGTCTCGCGATCGAACGGCCGCCATCCGCCCCGGCCATCGTCCTTGACCATCGCGATGCCACATCTTGCGCACGATGAACGCCAGTCAATGCCGTCGTGCCAGGCACGCCGAGCATCGCGGCGGTGCCCCAGCACGGTGCAGACAACACCCATATCTCTTCCCCGAACACAAGCATATCACGCCGGAAACGCGGCGGCTATCCATTGGCACAGGAGCGTTTGGCTATGACGTTAAAGTCCGGCAATGTGTCCCGTTCCGGCGAAGATCCAGCGCGACACTGGCACCCAAGATCGAAGCAGAGAGCGAAACGTTCGGTCAGGTCAGCCGCCGAGTTCCGATAGTCGATCGTTGAGCTTGGCCACTACGTGCACAAGCACCTCCCGCTCATCGTTGCTCAAGATGCCGAAGACACTCTTCAAATACTCGAGGCGCGAGATTTCGGCAGCTTCCACCGCTGCTTTTCCCGCGAGAGTCAGGGAAATGCGTTTCGCGCGGCGGTCGTCCGGATCGGGATCACGGCGCACCAGCCCGTCGCGCTCCAATCCATCAATCGCTTCGGTCACGGTTCGCGGCGCGAAGCCGAAGGCGGCCGCCAGATCGATCGAGCGCAAGCTTCCGGCACGTCCGATCTGCATCAATATGCGTGCGCGTGCGAACGACGCGCCACGGGCCGACATGATCCTGTCGATCAGACGGTGCGAGCGCTGGTAGAAGTCGCGAAGAGCCTCACCGACATCTTCGTAGTCTGCAGCGTTCACAATCTCAGCACGGTTTGATGAGGGACCATAACAAGAGGGCTTGCCACACTAGGCTTCGAGGTGCAAGGCCGCCGCAAAGGTGTTGCGGCACCGCAAGGAAGCATGATGGTCGAAACTGCCGTTCAACAAAGCCCGCCCCCGCCGAGGAAGCGGCTGAGCAGACGTTCGCTTGCCGTGCTCGCGATCATCGGCGTCATCGCCCTTGGCGCTCTGCTGATCTGGTTCGTGCATCATGAAACGCGTGGGAAATTCCTCGTAAGCACCGACGACGCGTACATCCGCTCCGATGCGGTGACGGTCAGTCCAAAGGTCTCGGGCTATGTCGAACAAGTGTTCGTTGCCGATAACCAGGATGTGAAGGTCGGCCAGCCGCTCGTCCGCATCGATGCCCGCGACTATTCGGCACAGACGGCACAGTACCAAGCTCAGGTGGATGTCGCGGCCGCCAATGCCGACAATGTCCGTGCCGGGATCCGCGAACAGGAAGCAGCTGTGGATCAGGCCCGCGCGCAACTCGCCTCTTCCAAGGCGGACGCTGCTTTCGCGGCCGGGGAAGTCGAACGCTACGCTCCGCTGGCAGCGACGGGCGCGGAGACGAAGGAAAAGCTCGCGTCGCTGCGCAACCAGGCGACCGAGGCGAGCAAGACGGTTGCCGCCGGCGTGGCTGCGCTCTCCAGCGCCGAGCAGCGCATCGGATCGCTGCGGGCGCAGGTCCGCCAGGCAGAAGCGCAGGGCGAGGCAGCGAGGGCTCAACTCGGAGCCGCCAACGTCAACCTTGGTTCGACAATCGTGAAGGCATCGGTCGATGGCCGGATCGGCGACAAGAGCGTACGGGTCGGCCAGTTCGTGACCCAAGGCACGCGGATGATGTCGGTCGTACCGATCCAGGCGATCTACATCACCGCCAATTTCAAGGAAACGCAGGTCGGGCTGATGCGACCCGGCCAACCGGCGCATGTTCGGGTGGATGCGTTGCCCGGGGTAGACCTAAGAGGCCATGTCGAGAGTGTTGCACCCGGCACCGGCGCGCAGTTCTCGTTGATCTCGCCACAGAACGCGACCGGCAACTTCACCAAGATCGTGCAGCGCGTGCCGGTTCGCATCGCCATTGATGCAGGATCCGAGGCGCGGCACGTGCTCGTTCCCGGCCTGTCGGTCAACGTCACCGTGGACACCATAGCAGCCAAGGGCGAGATCGACCGGATCAAGGATCAGGAGCAGAGGCGAAACAGCCAATGAGCAGCACGCCGCTCGATAATTCCGTCGGTGCTGCGCCAGAGCCGCTTGATCGGCAACCACCGGCGAAAGCCGATGCTGCTGCATGGCTAGCGGTGGTGGCTGGCACGCTCGGCGCGCTGATGGCGACGCTCGATATCTCGATCGTCAACTCCTCGCTGCCGACGATATGCAGCGTGTAGATCTCGGCGGGCGCCGTATC